>CAIYRG010000158.1 GCA_903928515.1 uncultured Alphaproteobacteria bacterium
CGATCTGGCGTCGTTGGCCGACAACAGCCCGACCTTTGCCGCCTTACGCATGGTGCCGCTGGTTGCCGATGTGAAAGCCGATCTTGTCATCGGCAACAACAATGCGATCACGCAAGTGGCGTTCGACGCAGCGGGCAAGGGCGATCTCGGCGATCTTTCGGCCGGTGGTATTTCGCTCCCCATCGGCAAATTCCATCTCGGCGGCACTTACGACGATGCGTCATCGGAACTGAAGATCGACGATCTGACAATCGACGGCGATCACACCCGCGCCAAAGCCGCGGGCAGCTTCTTGGTGAAGCGCGAGGGAAGCGTTGTTCACGGCATCGCAGGCACGCTGGAAGCGCGCGCGTTGTATTTCGATTCTCCGGCATTGTTCGCACAGCCCGTGACATTCAGCGGCCTGGTGATTTCGGCCGCCTATGATCGCGATGCAAAAAGCCTGAACCTGTCGCGCGTGGCGCTCACCGGAGGTCAGCTCGCGTTCGACATGAGCGGTACGGTGGATTTCTCAGGCGATGGGACTCCAGGGCTCGCGCTGAAAGCCTCTATCGCGCAATTGCCGGTGCGCGAGCTTGTCAAATATTGGCCGCTGCGCGCAGCACCCGGCGCGCGCGACTGGATCGACAGAAGCGTTCCCACCGGAATTATCGGGCCTTTGAAGTTCGTCACCAATGCCGCGCCGGGCGTCTTGGACAAAGGCATCCTCCCGGAAGATGCCTTATCGCTGACTTTTCCCTTCGGAAACGTCACGGCGAGCTACATCAAGGGCATGACGCCCATCACGGAGGCCCGCGGCACAGGCACGCTGACCGGCGACACGTTTGACGGGACGGTTCCCACTGCCAACATCGGAATGTTGCCGCTCACCAACGGCACGATTCATATCCCCAATCTGCATCTTGTCGCGGCACCGGGTTACATTCATGGGCATGTTGAAGGCGGCATGCCCGAGATCCTGACGTTGATAAACGAGGACCCTTCAACTATCCGAAACGCTTCGGCATCGATCCGGCAAAAGTGGGCGGCCGCGCCAAGGTCGATGTCGATTTCACCGTACCGATGTTGCGAGATCTGCCGGTCGAACAACTCGTCATCGGCGTGAAAGTGCAGACCACCGAATTGTCGTTGCCGCTCGATGAACGCCGCACGCTCACCAACGCCACGACCAATGTCGTGATCGACGGCAAGGGCTTGGTGGCCGAGGGCAACGGCAACATCTCCGACGTTCCCTTGGCGCTCCGCTGGACGGAGATTTTCGCACCGGTCGGCGATGCGATGTCCACACATGTGGAACTGAACGGCGTGGTCGATGATGCCGCGCGCAAGCGGTTGGGCCTCGATCTCGATTGGGTAACCGGGCCGGTTAAGAGCCAACTCGTGATCGAGGGCCACCGGGGTCATTTGGAAGTCGGCAATTTACAGGCCGATATGACCGGCGCCGCGATGGCATTGCGGCCGATCAATTTCGCCAAGCCTGCCGGCATGGCGGCGAATCTCACCACCGCCATTCAATTCGGTGAGGGTCTCGCCACCTCGCTCACCAACCTCAACTTCACAGCCGACAAGATGCAGGCCCATGGCGCGCTGGATTTGAGCGGCAGTGGCGATCTGGTGCGCGCGAACTTCGACAAAGTCGCGGTAGGGCCGGGCGATGATTTCAGCGCGCACTGGCAATTGGCGCCGGATGGGCTGCAAAGCCTATCGGTACAGGGCAAGAGCATCGATCTCTCGAAGTTCTTTACCTCCACCGGCAAGAAACTGCCGATGAACAGCCAGGCCGCCCAACAGCCTGATTTCTTCAAGCCGTTGCATGTGGATGCGAAGCTGGATCGCGTCGTGCTGCGCTCCGAGGAGAGCTTGCGCACGCTTCTGCTCAATGCCGATTTTGGTCCTGAAGAGCGTTTGGACCGTTTGGCACTTTCGGCGGAAGGCCCGTTGAAGGGCAAAATTGCCGGAGGCCTCACCGCATCGCCAACGGCGCGCAAATTGACGATCACCGGCGACGATGGCGGTGCGTTGATCGCCGCGTTCACGGGCTTCCCCAGTGTCCGCGGTGGCGCGATGACCATCAGCGCGGAGTTCACGCCGGTGCGCGGTCCGGTTGCCGCCGCCAGCGGTGCAGCCGCCGACTACAAAGGCACGTTTGAACTCAAGAATTTCACGCTGGTGAACCAGCCGTTCCTGGCGCGCTTCTTCGCCATCGGTTCGCTGGATGGGCCTCTGCGTCTGTTGCAGGGCCAGGGCATCGCCATCGATCATCTTACCGTGCCGTATTCGGCGCGCGGCAAGCGCGTCACTATCACCGATGGTCGCGCATCGGGTTCCATTGGCGTGTCGTTCGACGGTGTGGTGGATCGCGCGGCCGAGCAGGTCGATCTCGGCGGCAGTCTTGTTCCGGTTTATGGTTTGAACAGCGTGCTCGGCAATGTGCCGATTGTCGGCAATCTTCTGGTATCCAAACCGGGTGAGGGCATCTTCGGGCTCACCTACACGATGAAAGGGCCGGTGGATGAGCCGGTGCTGAACATCAACCCGCTCTCCGCGCTGACGCCCGGCATCTTCCGCCGCATCTTCGAATATTCGATGCCGAAAGACGCGCCGCCAACACCTGCGCCACAAGCCGCCGCGCCGCCAGCTTCGACACCGAACTGACCGGCACTTTCCAA
>CAIYRG010000159.1 GCA_903928515.1 uncultured Alphaproteobacteria bacterium
CGGCTGACCGGCGCCATCATCGCCCACCTGCCAAATCTGTCATGGCCCACAACAGCGGGCCATCCAACAGACGCGGTCATATTCACCAAAGTGAGTTCGACGCCCATTTGGGTGGCCCGCTGTTGCGCTAGCTTTTCTGCGAGCGCAGCGAGTTAGAAAAACTGCGCTCGCGGGCCGTGACAGCGAGAATGATGCGATCGGCTACCGGCGCATTTCGATGACGTCGAACGTCGACTCGTAGACCGGATACGGAAACTCGATCTTGAGATGCGTGGGGCTCAGGCTGGAAACAACGCCGACCTGATCGGTGTGCGTGACCGCAGCGCCAATTCCGGCATTGCCACCCGAATACGGCTTGGGCGGTTCCGAGCCCACCGTCATCGCGGCGAGCAGAATGAACTTGCCCTGATAGGCATCGAGATAGCCTGAGAGGCGCTCGGAGCCCGTGACCTTCTCGAAATACAAACCGTTTTGATTGCCGCGCACCGTGCAGCGGAACCAATCGTACATCCTGACCGGCGTGTAGCCGCCCAGCTTCACGATGCGGCATTGCCAGTTGCCGACAAGCTGACCTTGCGACACCTGCCCGCCATCGGGCGCGACGATGGAGGAGACGAACGCACCGCCCTGGCCGCCCGCTTCGTTGATGCCGTCCTTCTTCGCGTCCCAGAATCGCGCAAGGCGATCGTGGTCGAAGGTTGTGATCTCGTCTTCCCAACCGGCGAAGGCGGGTGCGGTGATCCCAAACAAGACAGAGGCGGCGATGAGTGCGGAAAGGATACGCATGACTGTGCCATTCCTGGACGAAAGAGGTCTTCGTTAGGAATTGTCGCAAGTCATAGGCCAGTTTTCGATGAGCAGACCCGCGCTTGGTTAACCATGGCGGGATTCCGCCGGATGCGTTCGGTCGCCCTCCATGCTTCGACAAGCTCAGCATGAGGGCGAGCGCCAGCGCCTCACCCTGCGCTTGTCGAAGGGTGAGATCGCGATACGCACTGCAAGAAGCGGATCAGTTGCCGTTATCGGCGGGTGGAACCCAGCCCTTGAGGTCGGCGGTCGGCGGCATGCCGATCTTGTTGTAGCCGGCATCCACCATGTGGATTTCGCCGGTGACGCCCGCAGACAATTCGGAGAGCAGATACAGCGCAGCACCGCCGACGTGATCAAGCTCGATGTTGATCTTGAGCGGGCTGTGCGCCTTGTTCCACTTGAACACCATCCGCGCATCGCCCACCGCCGAGCCCGCGAGCGTGCGCATCGGGCCTGCCGAAATCGCATTCACACGGATACCGTCATGACCCAAATCGGCCGCGAGATATTTCACGCTGGCCTCGAGTGCCGCCTTGGCGACGCCCATGACGTTGTAATTCGGCATAACGCGCGCTGCACCTTCATAGGTGAGCGTGAGCAGCGAACCGCCCTTGCTCATCAACGGTGCCGCACGGCGCGCCACATCGGTGAATGAGAAGGCCGAGATGTTCAACGTGCGCGCGAAATTTCCGCGCGTAGTTTCGACGTAACGGCCTTTCAGCTCGTTACGGTCGGAATAAGCAATCGCGTGAACGACGAAATCGATCTCGCCCCATTCCTTTTGGAGACCCGCAAACACCGCATCCAATTCGGCGTCGTTCTCGACATCGCAAGGGAATACGAGGTTGGAGCCCACCGATGATGCCAAGGGGCGCACGCGCTTTTCCTGTGCGTCGCCCTGATAGGTGAAAGCGAGCTTTGCGCCATGCGCGGCCACCGTGCGCGCAATGCCCCAAGCGATCGAATGATCGTTCGCCACGCCCATGATGAGGCCGCGGCGGCCCTTCATCATTTCACCGGGCATCAGCCCGCTTGCAATCGAAGACGCGTTTTCAGACGCCATAGCGTTGGAAGACCAGAGAAGCGTTGGTGCCGCCAAAGCCGAAGGAGTTCGACATGGCATGGGTGATCTTGGCGTTGTCGATGCGCTTGCGCACGATGGGCGCGTCGGCGAGTTCCGGATCGATCTCTTCGATGTTCGCCGATTCCGCGATGAAGCCGTTGTTCATCTGCAGGATCGAGAAGATCGCCTCGTGCACCCCGGCCGCACCGAGCGAGTGTCCGGTGAGCGACTTGGTGGAATTGATCGCCGGCATGTTCTTGCCGAACACCTGGCGCAGCGCGCCGATCTCGGTGACATCGCCCACCGGCGTCGAAGTACCGTGGGTGTTCACGTAATCGATCGGGCCGTTCACGGTGGCCATCGCTTGGCGCATGCAGCGCACGGCACCTTCGCCCGAAGGGGCCACCATGTCGTGGCCATCCGAGGTAGCGCCATAGCCGACGAGTTCGGCATAGATTTTCGCACCGCGCGCTTTGGCGTGCTCCAACTCTTCGAGCACCACCACGCCGCCGCCGCCTGCGATGACGAAGCCGTCGCGGTTCTTGTCGAAGGCGCGAGAGGCTTTCGCGGGCGTATCGTTGTATTTCGAACTCATCGCGCCCATCGCGTCGAACAGCACCGAGAGCGACCAATCCAGCTCTTCACCGCCGCCCGCGAACATCACGTCCTGCTTGCCCCATTGGATGAGTTCCGCGGCATTGCCGATGCAATGCGCGCTTGTCGCGCAGGCCGAACTGATCGAATAGGAGAGGCCTTTGATTTTGAACCAGGTGGAAAGCACGGCCGAGTTGGTAGACGACATGGCCTTGGGCACCACGAACGGGCCAACGCGCTTGGGGCCCTTCACCGGCTCGCTGCGCGCAGTATCGGCCGCCGCGACGATAGCGCGGGTGGAAGGACCGCCCGAGCCCATGATCATGCCGGTGCGCTCGTTGATCTGGTCTTTTTCTTCCAGACCCGAATCGCGCAGCGCCTGTTCCATGGCGAGGAAATTGTACGCGGCGCCATCGCCCATGAAGCGGCGGGCGCGGCGATCGATCATGCTATCGATGTCGAGCTTCACATTGCCTTCGACCTGACTGCGAAAGCCCATGCGCTTGTAATCGGCCGATTCCGTGATGCCGGACTTCGCCTCGCGCAAAGACGCGATGGTTTCCTGGGCCGAATTGCCGATCGAACTGACAATACCGAGACCCGTGACGACGACTCGTCTCATGGGCGCTCTCCTTCTCTTTATATGGGCGCGGGATTTATCCGGCAGCGTGAGCCGGTCCAGCCGCGTTCCTATGCTTCTGTCGTTATGCCGGCGCCGCAGCGGGATTTTCGGCGGCCGGATTTTCGGTAAAGAGGCCCACCGTGAGATCCTTGGCGGTGTAGATGA
>CAIYRG010000160.1 GCA_903928515.1 uncultured Alphaproteobacteria bacterium
AATCCCTGTCGCGCCCACCATTTTCCAGCCCGGCCAAGCCCCCTTCACGAGGCTAGTTCGCCAATCCTGGAAAAGGCCTGCCTTGCCACTATCGCCCCCTACCGCGCCGTCCAAGCCCAAGCTGCCCATCATGATCCCGATGGTCGTGGCGATGGCGTTCCTGATGGAACAGCTCGATTCCACGATCATCACGACGGCGGTGCCCGACATCGCGCGCAGCCTGAAGGTCGCGCCGCTGCAGATGAGCCTGGCGGTGGCGGCCTATGTCCTCTCCGTCGCCATCTTCATTCCGGTCAGCGGCTGGTTCGCCGACCGGTTCGGCGCGCGGCGCGTGTTCGTGGCCGCACTCGGCATCTTCACCATCGGCTCGATGCTGTGCGGATTGGCGCAAAGCTTTCCCATGCTGGTGACGATGCGCGTGCTGCAGGGCTTCGGCGGCGCCATGATGACGCCGGTGGGACGCTTGATCTTGTTGCGCAGCTTCCCGCGCAGCGAGTTGATGACGGCGATGACCTACATGACGCTGCCCGCGATCATGGGCCCTGTGATCGGGCCGCTTCTAGGCGGCGTTCTGACCACCGCTTTGTCGTGGCGTTGGATCTTCTACGTCAATCTGCCGTTCGGCCTTCTCGCCATCGCGCTCGCACTTCGCTTTGTGAAGAACACGCCCGAGACCACCGTGGCGAAATTCGACTTCCCCGGATTTCTGATGGTTGGCGCCGGGCTGGGATTGCTCCAGTTCGGACTGGAGGGCGTCAGTCATCCGGTCATGTCGAAATCGTTCGCGGTGAGCGCCATTATCGCTGCCGTCGCGCTGTTGGCTGCGTTCGCCTTTTACGCAAAGCGCACCACAAATCCGGTCATCGATTTGGGATTGTTTCTTCAGCGCGCGTTCCGCGTGGGCACGCTGGTGGGCGGGCTTTGCCGCATCGGACTCAACGGCGTGCCGTTTCTGCTACCGCTGATGTTGCAGGTGGGATTTGGTTTGTCGGCTATCGCCTCGGGCACCATCACCTTTGTCGGTTCCGTCGGCGCGATGGCGGTTCGCCTCGTGCTGACGCGCATCATCCGCAAGCACGGCTACCGGCATGTCTTGGCATTCAGCGCCGCCGCGGCCTCGCTCGCGCTGGCAGGATTCGCGCTCATCGGTCCGCAAACACCGCATTGGATGATTTTGATCTGGGTGTTCGTGTTCGGCCTGACGCGCTCGGCGCAGTTCATGACGACCAACACGTTGGCGTATTCGGATATGCCCGACACCCATCTCAGCCGCGCCACGAGCATGGGCGGCGTGCTGCAGCAACTCTCCGTCAGTTTCGGAATTTCGGTGAGCGCGTTGCTTCTGGCGCTGGTAAGCGAGGGCATACCCGCGCCGACACCCGCGCAATTTCATGAAGCGTTTTTGTTCAGTGCGCTTCTGCCCCTATTGTCCATTCCGGGTTTTCTGTCGCTTTCTTCAGCCGATGGCGTTCGTGCGAGAAGTATCTCGAAACAAATCGCGCAGGCCGAAGGCGAGAGTTGAGCGCAACGAAAACCGCCGCTTGCGTCGGGGGCCGGAAGCGGCGGCTCTGTTGCTGGCAGTTAGGAATTCTATAGCGGCGTTCCACGACGGCGATTCTTCCAATCGTCGATGACAATCATCGCGCAGCCGGCCACGATACAGATCGCAATCAGCCCATACGCGAGGACGCCATTCAGACTGCCCATGAAGCCAAGAGCCGTTAGACCCAACCCCATAACCAGAATTGCCAGAACCCAATCTCTGAGGAGCATAGCTTCCTCCATTTTTGTCGCAGGGTTTAAACGTGCAGCTTTGCGATAGGTTCTCTCTCTCCCTGCGAACAGGCCTTATTGCCGTCCCAATCCCGGATTAAACTCTTCGTCCAATAGGTTGTTTCGATGACGTTTTCTGCAAATCCACGCCCGTTTCTGCCGTCTTTCGCATTGGCGGCTTTATTCGCGATTGGCAGCGCGTCCTCTGGTTTCGCGGCGCAAACGACCACTACGACCACGACAACAACCGCGGCCACACCCGGCGCGACTCAGACCACAACCACGGTGAAAAGCGCGCCCGCAGCACCTGCCTCGGCTCCCGCACCACAGGCGGCGGCCGCTCCGGCCGGCGATCCCGTGCAGGGCCAAAAGATCTTCAAGGGCACTTGCGCGCTCTGCCATTTGGCGTCGAAGGACAACAACATCTCCGATGCCTCGATGCGCATCGGGCCGAACCTTTATGGTGTGGTCGGCCGGCCGGCGGGCACGCTCAAAGGCTTCCACTATTCCTCGGCGATGAAGAATTCCGGCGTGACCTGGACCAAGGATCAGATCGCCATCTACGCCCAAGCACCGCAGAAGACGATCCCGAGCGTGCGCATGACGTTTAAAGGCCTTTCAAACCCCAAGGACGCGCAGGACGTGGTCGCCTATCTCGATACGATGCACTGAGCGCGATCACGTCGTGCTCTTGCCGTTCGCTCGTCTGACGTCTTAGCACCCCCCACCCCTAACCCTCCCCACAAGGGG
>CAIYRG010000161.1 GCA_903928515.1 uncultured Alphaproteobacteria bacterium
AATCCAATTTATTGATCACCAAACTCAATGTGTTAGGCGAATTTGCAGCGATCAATCCCCGCGCCTTGAGGCCATCGGTAAAGGCCGTCGTGACGACATCGGTGACCGGAGTCGTGGTCACCAAGGTCTTGAGCGCGTTTCCCATTCCACCGCGAATCGCACCTAGCCAATTCGGATCGACCTTACGCTGATCCGTTGCGACAACGACTTCGATCGCCGGTTTCGGCGCCTGTTGCGCCGCGGTGCTGGCAGTCGGTGTGTACGTCAGAGTGACAGGATTCGTTGAGCAAGCCGAAATACTTGCCGCAAGCGCGGCCATGCCGATCAACGTCAGCGTTTTATGCAAAAACATTGTGCCCCCACAAGAAAAGTTATGCCGAGCTTCGTTCGATGGCTCGGTCACACGATTTGAAAGTTTAGCCTTAGTTTGCCAGCGTTCCCGCGTTGTTCAGATAGGTCTCAATATCGTGTTCGAGATTGCGAACCCAGAAGTTGTAATGCGAATGCACCGTGCCGTTCTGCTCCTTGAGACCGGTCGTGGAGTTATGAATGATCCGGTAATTCTGCTGCGTGAAGTAGACGTCGACAGTCGCGGAAAACTTCGGGTCTACCTGAGTAGCGATCAGATGTCCCGTACCCGCACGCTGGAATTTCCAACTACGCGACTGGCCGGCCTGGATGATCACCATCTCAATCTTTTCCAACGGCAGCTTCTGAGCCGAGAACGGCACCGAATGATTGTCGACGTTGTAGATCGGCTGATTAGCGCAGGCCGTCAGAACGCCTGCGATCAACACCATAAAGAACCATTTTTTCATTGTTGCCCCTTGTCCCCGATGTACTTGCCCAGGACTGTAATCACACATCCCCAAACTGACAACATCCGACGAGAGCAAGGTCCGTTACAGCAGCGTGTCGGCGGCAACCAATTCAAAAATTTGCCCGACATCGTTAATTTTTCCGTCAGCCCTCGCGGCCAACGCCAGGCTGAATCCCGGCTGCGGCAGGCAATGCGTCAGCGCCCACCACACGTCGTCGCAGCGGGTCAGCCAGGACGTGCTTTCAGAATCGTTCAAAACACGGTCGCGGCCATCTGTCACCAATTCAAGCCCCTGACCCGTCGCTTTGCCCATGGCCTCGCGCAACGTCCATATCCGGTAGAACGTTTCTATTCCCTGTGCCTCGACCAACCCTCGCTCGCCCGGCCCGAAGGCGTAATCCGCGATGGCGGCAAAGGCTCGAGGACGATGACACTCGACGTCGATCCCGAGTGGACCGATGTCGCCGACCGCGCACGCCGCCATACCGGGCGTATGAGCGAGGCTGATAAACGGGCCCGGCGCACCAGCTTTGGTCTCGGCGAACAGTTTACCAACACTGTCCGCCCGAATGACCCAATTGCCATGGCCTGTGAAGCACTCAAGTAGCCCGCGCAGTGCGGATCGGGCTAGCAGCGAGTTGGCTTCCGCCGCGGCAGTCCGCCGCAACGAGGCGTGGCCCTGATCCTCGGCCGTCGCCCAGCGGTCGATCAGGCGCTGTGCCGCCGGTTCGCTGGTTAAAACTTTTGTGAAGACAATCATCAGCCCTTGGCCCATTAGGTGGCTTTTTTATAGCCTCATCTCTGTGTTACTTTATCCATTACTTGAAGCAATCGGTCCGGGGGAATGCCTCCGTATAGAAGGGGCTAGGACCGAGCCAGTCGAGGTGGGGGTATATGCCGAGGGTTGTCATAAGACGGTGGAGTACCGTCTTAATGTTAGCTGTGCCAATGACGGGCCATTACCGCCCGATTCAGTTCACGCGCGCCAGCCACTGACAATCATGACGGAACTCTCTTTTCGTATTCGCGGTTGGAGTGCCTGGTCCCCAGGACGAGAAACCGAAGCCGCTTGGCGGGCATGGGCTAGCGGTATTCCCGCGCCCGAACCGATCCACAAGCACGATATCAAAACCATTCCGCCAAGCCTGCGCCGCCGCGTCAGCCCGCTCGGACAAGCCGCTCTGCGTTGCGCTTGGGGTTTGGAAGGCGCCGCCGATGCACGGATCGTCATGGCGTCGCGTCACGGCGAGTTTGGCCGCACCTTGTCGATCCTCGATGCTCTCGCAAGCGGTGACGGTATCTCCCCAGCCGATTTCACACTGTCTGTCCATCACGCCCTGGTCGGCCTGCTATCGATCGCACAACAGAATCATCGCGGCCACACCGCCGTTGCGGCCGGTCCAGATAGTTTTGGATTCGGATTTCTTGAAGCCGTAAGCTGCCTTTCGGAGAAGCCCAGCAAATCGGTTTTGTTCGTCTACTACGACGAGCCTTTGCCGGCGCCCTATGCCGATTTCGACGAGGCTCCGAGCGAGCCGTTGGCCCTGGCCATTTGCCTGGCCGTGACGGGAGACGGCGAACGCTTTACGTTGGAGATCGCCTCATCTCCGACCGAAGCGCCCTCTTTGCTGCCCGGTGCCCTCGATGTTATCGCGTTTCTCTTGTCCGACGCGTCTACCGCGACCATCCGCGGCGAAAGTGTGCAATGGCAGTGGAGGCGTCATGCTGCAGCCGCTTGATCGCCTCTATAGGAAACTAGCCACCGGCTTTGCCTTCGCGTGCCTGTTTCTCGGCGGCTGCGTTCTCGCCGCCACGTTGTTTCCGCTGATGGCGGTTTGGCCCAGCCATCGCCGCGAACGGACGCAATCGGTGATCCGAAGTACATTCCGATTTTATCTTGGGATGCTGCAAAGGTTGTCGCTGCTGCGGATTGAAATTCATGGCCGAGAGCAACTGAGCGACTGCGAAGGGCGACTTATCGTCGCCAACCATCCATCCTTGCTGGATGTTGTGTTGCTGATGGCGCTTATTCCCAACGCTCAATGCATCGTCAAACATCAGCTATGGAACAATCGCTTTCTCGGTGGCGTTATGCGTCGTGCCGGCTATATACGCAATGACCTTGAAGCCGAAGGGTTGATCGACGCATGCCGGAACTCCCTCGAG
>CAIYRG010000162.1 GCA_903928515.1 uncultured Alphaproteobacteria bacterium
AGACCGGGCGGAGCCGAAACCGGACGGTTGACCAGATTCTGGCCGAACACCAACTGCGCCACCTCGCGATCTTCTTCTTTCTGAACCAACTCGAAGATCGTTGGTGTGTTCGGTAATTCCTTGGCGCGCTGCTGACCAAAGCTGATCCAGATGTTCAGCTCACCGCTCGCGATCTGATCCTTGAATTCGGCATAGGTGGCAGTGATGTTGAGCGCGCAACTGCCGTCAAGCTCGCCACGGATCGCAGCGTTAATGACGTTGTGCGTGCTGGTGTAACCCAGGATGACCTTGGTCTTGAGGCCGAGGAGCGCCGAGATCATTTTAGGATTGATCGAACTCACGGCTCCCGGCCCGGCCGAGCCGAACGTCGCCTCTTTGTTTTTCAGGTCTTCCCAGCTCTTGATGCCGGAATGCTTCCAGGTCCCACAGCTGTCCGCTGAGCCCGAATCCATGTTGCCGATCCAGTTGAACTTGGTGGTCTCGTACTTCGCCTGCTTGTTGCCGAACAGCGGCTCCATCGCCACCGAAGTCGGGAACATGCCGAGCTCGGTGCCATCTTTGGGCGAGACGTTATAAATCTGGTTGGCAAGCCGGAGACCGCCTGCACCCGGCACATTGCGTGCGAGTACCGTTGGGTTTCCAGAGATGAAACGACCGAGATGCCGCGCCAGGATGCGGGCTGAGATGTCGTAGCCACCGGCGGGACCGGTACCGATCAGGATTGCGATTTCTTTGCCACGGAAAGGCTCAGCGCTTTGCTGCGCTTTGGCCGGAGTAATGAGGGCCAGCGCCGCGATGACGCTCAGCGCAAAAGGCGCAAAAAATCCGGCACGACCCATGATCGTCTCCCTAAAAAATATCGAGCATCCCTCAGCGGCCGAATTCCTCGGCTCATTCGCAAGCCTCAACCTATGGCCGGGGCCGTGTACTAAAAATCAAAATAATTTGCGATACGCTTTAAGAAAACTAAACGATCAAACTTTCCGACAACAATCAGAGGCGAATCACACCCTTGTTGCCTTCAGCCCGTATCTCCGTCCCGAACGGCTTCGAGACACGCTGCAGCCAATCGATCACTTCGCCCGAAACCTCAGGCCCCGCCAGCAACGGACGACCACGCTGTCCGATCGAACGGCCGAAGCCAAGATCGATCGGATGCAGGATGATCTCCTTCACCGCGTCACCGTCATAACGGCATTCCGCGACTGCGCTGCGGTAGAACACGGGGTTAGCCGCATGTCCCTGCTTGCCGCCCTTGGAGCGTCCCCAGCCCCAATCGCCCGGTGTATCGTCGAAGCCGAGCCCCAGCCCCTCATAGGCTGCCGGCGGCAGCCATTCGACCGTCTCGTTCTGGAAGATGAAATTGCCGAGGCTGTAGAAGATCGGCTTGCCTTTGTAAATCTCGATACCGCGTAGGTAATGGGTACCGTGGCTGACGACGGCATCGGCGCCGTTGTCGATGGCGAAATGGGCGCACTCGATCAGGAAGTCGGGCGGCGTCACTGCCGTCTGCCCGTACCACTCGTCCGATTTTCCGCTTTCATGGCAATGGATGGCGAACACGACCCAATCCGACTGCTTCTTGGCGCCCCGCAGCCAGCGCGCGATGTCGGCGAGATCGGCCTTGTTGCATGAGGTTTCGATGCCGAAGTCATTCGCGCCGCGAAAACGGCCGTTGAGAAACTTCAATTCGCCATCGGCCGTGATGGTGGCGTTGTGCGCCGCCTGCTTCTTGCGGCTTTCCTCACGGGCTTCGTAGCCGAGTCCCGTCTTCGCCTGACGCATGGCGGCAAGAATGTCTTCAGGCACGCGATGAACCACATCGTGCCGCAGCGTGCTGACGCCCGGCTTGCCGGAGAAATCCGGCCGGCCGGGGCCAGAGCGCGATTCCTCACTGAACGTGCTCGTGGTTGACATCACCGCGATGCGGCCGGCGCGGCTGTCGACATAGGCCGGAGCCCGCGATTCGGCGAGATTGCGCCC
>CAIYRG010000163.1 GCA_903928515.1 uncultured Alphaproteobacteria bacterium
GGAAGTGTGGTTGTGCCCCTGCCGCGGCCGGGAACCGAGCATGCCTATCATTTGTATGTGGTGCGTTCGAAAGCGCGGGCGGTTCTTCAGGACCATCTCAAGGCGCAAGGCATCGCCACCGCGATCCACTACCCTGAGCCCGTGCATCGCCAGAAAGCCTATGCCGGGCGTGTTGCCGTCGGCCCCGGCGGGCTGCCCGTGACGGATGCGGTCTATCGCGAGATTTTGAGCCTGCCGATGCACCCGTTTCTGAGCGACGACGAGGTTTCGCGCGTGATCGCAGCTGTGTCGGCATCGGCGTAATTCTCAAGCATACTAAGGCAAAACCGTACGTTCCCAGCCATTTGGGGCGCCGTTGACGTTCATGGAATGAACATCGTACAACCCGCCCGCCGAAGGGGAATTGTTCCGTATGCTGCCCGATAGCCGCATGACGCTGGATCTTTTGGAATCCGTCGCCCGCAACGGCGAGCGGTCGCAGCGCGCCATCGCGGTGGAGTGCGGCATCGCGCTCGGCTTGGTGAACGCCTATTTGAAATTCTGCGCGACGAAGGGGTTCATCAAGGTCAAACGTATCCCCGCGCGCCGCTATTTCTATTATCTGACGCCCAAGGGCATGACGGAGAAATCACGGTTGACCCTGCTGCATCTGTCCAACGTGCTCAGTTATTTTCGCGCCGCGCGCCGCGATTATACCGAAGCGCTGCAAGAGGCGAAACGGCGCGGCTGGTCGCGCATCGCGGTGGCCGGCGGCTCGGAGCTGGCGGAAATCTGCATCGTCTGCGCGTTGGATCACGACATCGAGATTGTCGCCGTGGTGGAGCCGAAGCTGAAGGTTGCGCGATTCCACGCCCTTCCGGTCGTGGCGGATTGCGGGCGAATCAAGGATAAGGTCGACGGCGTCATCGTCACGGACATGACGAATACGGCCAACGTACACAGAGAAGCCATCGCCGCGGTCAGTGCGCGCCGGGTCATCATGCCCGCGCTCCTGAATTCCGCGGTCATCGAATATCGCGGGGCGGCATGAGCACACAAGCAGCGCAAGATCTTCTGGATCGCAGTTTCCTACGCGATCCGTGCGATCTGAACGGTAAGAACATCATCGTCATCGGCGGCACCGGCTCCTTCGGCCGTGCGTTCATCGATGCCGTCACCCACCGCTACAAGCCCGAGAGGCTGATCGTTTTCTCGCGTGACGAACTCAAGCAGTTCGAAATGCAGCAGAAATGGAATCAGCCGTGCATGCGCTATTTCATTGGCGACGTGCGTGATGCCGACCGCTTGGAAATGGCGATGCGCGGCGTCGATTATATCGTGCACGCCGCGGCGCTGAAGCAGGTGCCCGCCGCCGAATACAATCCGTTCGAGTGCATTCGCACCAACGTGCAGGGCGCGGAGAATGTCGTGCGTGCCGCTATTCGTTGCGGCGTCAAGCGCGTGATCGCGCTCTCGACCGACAAGGCCGCCAACCCGATCAATCTCTACGGCGCCAGCAAGCTCGCGTCCGACAAGATCTTCGTGGCGGCCAATTCGCTGGCCGGCAAAGACGGCCCGCGCTTCTCCGTGGTGCGTTACGGCAACGTCGTCGGCTCGCGTGGCAGCGTGATCCCGTTCTTCGAGCGTATCATCGAAAGCGGCCGCAAAGATTTGCCGATCACCGATCCGCGCATGACGCGTTTCGTGATCACGCTGGAGCAAGGCGTGAACATGGTGCTGAGTTCGCTCGGCATCATGATGGGCGGCGAATTGTTCGTGCCGAAGATTCCCAGCGTGCGCATCACCGATCTGGCCGAGGCCATGTTCCCTGGATGCGAAAAGCCCTTGGTCGGTATCCGTCCGGGCGAGAAGCTGCACGAGGTGATGGTCACCGATGACGACGCGCGCGGAACCTTGGAAATGAGCGACCGCTATCTGATCGAGCCTTCGTTTGAATTCTGGAATCGCAAGGCGCAGTCGGCGCTGAACGCAAAGCCGGTGGCCGAAGGCTTTCGCTACGCCAGCGATACGAACAACGAATGGCTCAGTGTGCCGCAAATCCGCGAGCTGCTCGAACGCGAGCGGACGAAGAAGGCATGACGAACCTGAACGGCACCAACGTTCAGCGACATACCTCAGCCATGCCGACGCCGTTTCGTTTGTGGCTGCGGAACAATTTAAAACCGCTTCTGACCCGCATGGCGGGCCTCTTGGACCGTGCGCGCGTCCCTACGATCATTGGGGGTGAGCATATTTCGGGTTTGAATGGCACATCGGTGCATCCGTCGGCCATTCTCGCGGTGAGGCACAGCCCAGCCAACCCATTCGCCCGCATCACGCTGGGGCGCGGTGTATATCTCGGCCGGCGCGTGGAGCTGGAAGCCACGGGCGGCGGCATTGCCATCGGCGACGACACATCCCTGCAGGATGGTTGCGTGGCTCGCGGGCATGTCCACATAGGCGCGCATTGTCTATTTGGCGCAAACGTCCTGATGATCTCGACATCGCACAGGTTCCGAGATCGCCCCGAATGGCTCATCCGCGATCAAGACACGCGTCATCAACTTCAGGATTTGCCGGAGCAACCGGGCTCGGAAATTCGGATTGAGGACGATTGTTGGATTGGTTGGGGGGCTGTCGTCACGGAAGGCGTCTGCATCGGCCGCGGCGCGATCATTGGCGCCAATACGGTTGTTACGAGCGATGTGGGCCCGTACGAAATTCATGGCGGAGTCCCCAATCGTAAAATTGGCGAGCGCCTCCCCTTTGCGCCTCCCGCGCGTCTGGATGCCTCCGACGATTCCAGCCTTCCGTATTTTTACGATGGCTTTATGCATTCGCGGGACTCGCTTGAGAAAAGCCGAGGCGCGGGCGCGATAGCAGCGAAACGATCCGCTCGCTTTGTCCTGGCCTCGGCTGGAAATGCTTTGCGCATTCGGGGCGTGTTGTTCTCTGCGCCGCCCATCGCGTTAACGCTCAAGATCAACGGCGCGGATGCCGGTGTTCATGTGTTGGACGACAAGTCGTTCGAGCTTACGATGAACATTCCAACATCGCGAGGCGACGGTTCCATCCCCATGATGTTCCGGAATTATGTTTACGTCGAATTGGCCGCCAGTATCCCCGGCGGAGGCGACGATGACGGGGCGCCATTGTATGGAATTGCGGCTGCCGAAATCCTATCGGGTGTCGGCCATGCGTGAGGGTGCGAACATAATGGTTCGGTTCGAGGGGGTTGAGCTGCCATGAAAGCTGCTCTTAAAAAAATCATCGAGCGTATGCAGCGTTCTGCGCTTGCACCGCTCGCGAATTGGCCCGTTGGCGTTTGGGCGTTCGCGACCGGAGCGGCGGGCGGCGTTGCGGATTATCGCCGTCAGGGACAAGTTTCGCGCCACAATTGGGGCCGCCTTCTTACCGCGCATTGTCTCACCAATGGCCGTTCCACCCTGGGTTTGAATTTCCTGACCCGTGCGTTGCGCCCGCCGCGGAAACGCGAAGCCGTTACAGGTCTCCTGGGGACATTTTCCGTAAAACAGCAATCGGAGATTCTTCGCCAAATCGATCGCGACGGCTTCTACATTTTTCCGGGACTTATGCCGGAAGAGTTTTGCAGCCGCGTTCAAAGTTTTTCGGAAGATAC
>CAIYRG010000164.1 GCA_903928515.1 uncultured Alphaproteobacteria bacterium
GGGCAAGCGCGAAGGCGAGGACGAAGAGGCGATCAAACGCCTGTTCACCCCGGAATTCCGCAACCGCTTGGATGCGACGATTGCGTTCGCGCCGTTGGGCCGTGACACGATCGACCGCGTGGTGGAGAAGTTCGTGCTGGAGCTGGAAACCCAGCTCACCGACCGCGACGTGACCTTCGATCTGACGCCGGAAGCCACGCGTTGGCTGGGCGAGAAGGGCTATGACGATGCGTTTGGTGCACGGCCTTTGGCGCGTGTGATCCAGGACAACATCAAGAAGCCGCTGGCCGAGGAAATTCTCTTCGGCAAGCTCAAGAACGGCGGCACGGTGCGCGTGCTGCTGGATCGTGAAGCGGACAAATTGGTGTTCGAATTCATCGAAGCCGACAAGAAAGCCTCGCCGCCGCCCTCCAAGCGCGGCAAGCAAAAGCCACCGCAAGAGCAGGTTTAAGATTTACGCTATCCGCTAACGCTCATCGCCTCGTTGAGAGGCGGTGGGCGTTAGCCGCTATTTTATATCGGACACCATGTTGACATAGCCGATGACGCGCGCACCTGATCGGCTCAAATATCTAAATTTCACTATGGTATTTGTACTTGTCGGATCGACCGCAGTTTCGAGCCATGTATCGTCCCCCGCTCCGTCGGTGAGAATTTCCCTTTTGGGTTTAACGGTTCCTCCGAAGCTTTCCGATAGATCCGTGGCTTTAATATTTAGGCACCTTGCGTGCTTTGAAAAATCGACGGTCAACCAAGAATAAGCGCGTCGATTTAGGCTGACGGAAATCGGCGCGTCGAATGCCGCGGATGATGTGAAATACGTTGAAGTATTATCGCTCGCGGTAAGCGTCGTCTGGAGTGTCTGATTGACGTAATCGAGGTCAGCGGTTCTTCCTTGCGCCGCGAGCTTACGCAGCGCCGTCAGCAGTTGTGTGCCGTCCAAATTGCCAAAATTTTTGCAATACAGCGGTGGCTGAAAAAATGGATCGATGCCGCTTACGACCCATTCGCCTCCAGTGCTCGGTTGCGTCAAGAAATCTATAAACTTTTGGGCATCGCCGGCATTTTTGGAATTGGCTGCTATTGCAGCGGCATACTCGGGACCTCCGCCGAAATTCTCGACGAGCGTACCTAGAGGCGTAGTGGTTCCTATAATCAGCGAGCCTTCGCGACTTAACGGTCCAAGGTCTTCCGACGGCCCAACAACGATGTCAGCGGTCGTAGCCTTCTGAAGGTTCTCGCGGATTTCTTTAGATGTTTTTCTGGTGAGGATTATATGGATGCCGGTATGAGCAGTGAATTGCTTCGCAAGGCTTTCTTCCGCTTCATAGGGCGTATCTGTCGTTAGAACCTGAATATCGGCCGCATAAGCGGCTTGTGGAGCCACAAGCAACGCGAGAAACGCGAACAGCTTTAGAGCTCGCATTCGATTGTTTCCTGCCTACTTCACATCCACGCCGGTTTTTTTCCAAACGGCTTTGGTTTCGGGTTTCGTGATGTATTTCAAAAAGTCCTGCGCCTCTTTCACATGCGCAGATTTCGCGAGGATCGCGGCCGAATAGGGCACGTCGGTGTTGTCGGCTTTCGGGAACGGGCCGACGAGTTGGATTTCCTTCTCGGCCAGAATGTCGCTCACCAATTCCAGCGCCACGTCGCCTTCACCCTTGGCGAGCGCCGCCGTCGGCGCCTTCCCCTGCGAGAAGCTTGTTTTCAATCCGGCGAATTCGGGGCGCTTCAGAAGATCGTCGATCGGGATAGCGGAGGTGCCGCCGCGATTGGGCGCGCCGCGCAACACCGTTTTCGCTGCGAACAACGCCGCGCGGAATTTCTCCGGTGTGGAGATGTCGGGGATCGGCGCCCCCTTGGCGACCGCCATCCCCAAGGCAGACGAACCCAGCGACACCGTGCTGCCCTTCAGCAGTGTGCCGTCTTTTTCCAGCGCATCGATGGCATCGCTCGACAGCACGAGGATGTCGGCGGTCGCGCCGGCTTTTAGCTTGTCGAGCATCATGCCGGTGGAACCTTGGGCAAAGACCAGTGTGTTGCCGGTCTGTTTGGTGAAGCTCTGGCCCAGCTCGTTCTCGGCATCGTAGGTCGAGCCGGAGGTGAGGATTTGTAACTCGGCGGCATGCGCCAATGATGGCGCGACGAGCGTGGCGAACAGCATCGAATACAATGCGCGGCGCATGGTTTCCCCCTGAATATCTTTGAACGCATGTTAGCCGAGAAATGTCGCCCCTTTTTGTCCGTATCACTACAATTGTCATGCCCGCGAAGGCGGGCGCCCAGGACTAAAAGTTGAACCACTCAGGTGCCGAAACCTCGCCCCGGAGCTGTCGCGAATCCTGGGTCCCCGCTTTCGCGGGGATGACAAATCGTTATAGGTGGCGCGCTTTGAGGAGACTTAATGCGCGGCTTCGATGCCGAAGCGGTGCCAGACGATGGCCGCGTCGTGCGCGGTGATGAAGCGCAGGAAGGCGTCGGCCTGTTCGCCTTGCGTGGATTTGGCCGGGATTGCGGCCACGTAAGACACAGCTTCCGCGTAGGGCGCAGGGAATGTGCCCGCCAGAACGATTTCTTTCTTCGTGAGGATTTCGCTCACCAATTCCAACGCCACATCGCCTTCACCCTCAGCCAGCGCATCGACGGATCGCTTGCTGGGGAGCTTCGATTTCACAGCGGTGAATTCAGGCTTCTGGAGCAACGCCGCCGCGACGAAGCCTGACGAGCCGCCGGCTTTGGGATCGCCATAGAGCACGGCCTTTGCGTTCAGGAGCGTGGTGCGAAAACTCTCCGGCGTGGAGATGTCGGGCTTTGGTGCGCCCACTGGTACGGCCAATCCCAGCGGCGCATCGCCGAGTGCCGTCAGGCTTTCCGCTTTTAATTCGCCGGACTTGCTCAACGCGTCGATGGCGGTGGCGGAGAGGATGATGAGATCGGCGGGTGCATCCGAATGCAGCCGATCGCGCATCGCGCCGGTGCTGCCGTGCACGATCGCGATTTTAATGCCGGTCTGCTTGGTGAAATGTGCGGCCAATATTTCTTCGGCGTCGGACGTGCCGCCCGCGGTCAGCACGTTCACGGTGATATCCGCGGCACGTGCGGTCACCGGAAGAAGTGTGATCGCCAGAAAAAACGCAGTGAGCCAACACAAGTTTTTCATTTCACAGCACCACGAATTTCACCGGGGTGGCCCGGTCAAGCCGGGCCATGACGGGGGAGAATGTGATTGGCAGATCAATCCAGCGCCGCTTTTATTTTGTCGGCGAAGCCTCTCAGCTTGTCGGGATTTTCCATCGGTTTGCCGTGCAACTTCAAATCAAGCCCGGCCTGACGTGGAAGAATGTGAAAATGGATGTGGGGTACAGTTTGTCCGGCTGCCTCGCCGTTGAGCTGCAGCAACATGATACCGGGCGCGTTGAAAGCTGTCTTGACGGCGCGCGCGACCTTTTGCGTTGTTTTGATGAGAGCGGCGGCCCCATCCGGCGAAAGATCGAGAATGCCCTCGGCAGCTTCTTTGGGGATCACGAGGCAATGACCGTCGATTGACGGCATGATGTCCATGAAGGCTAGGGTCTTGTCGTCTTCATAGATTTTAACGCTGGGAATTTCACCGCGCAGGATTTTCGCGAACACATTGTTGGAATCGTAGGCCATGGATCTCTTCTCGCTTGAGATGACGGACATCAAACTTCGCAACCTTTGGGGATCGGAAATGCGAAATCCTTACCGGCGATGGACATGGACCAGGTGATTTCGGTGCCCGAGTCAAAATATGTCGCGTGTGTGGCGTCGACCGGCGTAACCACGAATTTGTCGATGTAGGGAGCCGGTTTCACGGGTTGCTGGTCGACCACATCGGTAAAGCTCGTCAGAAGGCTGTTGTCATAGGTCCATTTGCCGGTTTCGCTCCAACGCTTTTGCACTTTGCAATCGGCGATTGTGCGGATGTCCTTGGCGAATGTTCCGTCTGAACGGATATCCCAGACGAATTGCGCGTGGAGGCCTCCTTCATCGCCTTCGGTGAACCAGCGCCCGATCGCGGGGTTGTCTGAGGCGGCCAAGGCTTCCGGCGCAATCGCCAGAAATGCCAAGGCCGAAAAGGCCACAATTCGAATCATGTTTTTCCTCGCGGTTCAGCTTTTCCGGTACGGCGCGATTTCGCTGAGTTCTTCCATATGCTCGGCGACGGCTTCGCGTTCCTGATCGAGATACTCTGCAACCGCACGGCGCAGACCTTCATGGGCGATAGCATGCGCGCTGTAGGTGGGGGCGGGCAGATAGCCGCGCAGCAATTTGTGCTCGCCTTGCGCGCCCGCTTCCACGCGCTTCAGCCCGCGCGCAATCGCGAAGTCGATGGCCTGATAATAGCAGGTCTCGAAATGCAGGAAGCTCACGAACTCCGTCGAGCCCCAATTGCGGCCATAGAGCGTTTCGCCGTCGAAGAAGTTCAGCGCGCCCGCGATGTAGCGGCCGTCTTTCTTGGCCATGATGAGCAAGATTTGCTCGCCCATGCTGGCGCTGATCCGGCTGAAGAATTCGCGCGTGAGATAGGGCGGATTCCATTTCGTGTTGCCGGTGGCTTCATAGCATTCGAAGAAATCGTCCCAGGCGGCTTCGGTCAGCGTATCGCCCGTGAGCCAGTCGAAGCTCACGCCGGCTTCCAGCACGCTGGCGCGCTCTTTGCGCAAATTCTTGCGCTTGGCCGAGGCGAGTTCTTTCAGGAATTCGTCGAAATTGGCGTAGCCGCGATTTTCCCAATGGAACTGCTTGTCGGTGCGCAACAGGAATCCGGCAGCACCCGCGATGTCCCATTCTTCTTTGGTGAGGAAGGTGATGTGCAGCGAGGAAGATTCCGTCTCAACCACCGCTTGGGCGGCGTGTTGCAACAGCGCTTGCGCGGTGGCGGTGCGGTCTTCACCGGCAGCAATTAGAAACCGTGGCCCGGTGACGGGCGTGAACGGCACGCTCGCTTGCAGCTTCGGATAATAGCGTCCGCCCGCGCGCGAAAAAGCATCGGCCCAGCCGCGATCGAACACGTATTCGCCGTAGGAATGGCTCTTGCGATAGAGCGGCATCAGGCCGATGGGTTTGCCGTCGCATTCCAACAGCAGATGCGCCGGAGCCCAGCCGGTTTTCACCGTCGCCGATCCAGATTCTTCCAGGGCATCGAAAAACGCGAAGCGGGTGAACGGATGCGGCAGGGCCAGCCCTTGCGGATTGGCGAGCGCGTCCCACACGGCCTCGCCGATCTGGCGGGCAGGGCCCGCCAAGCTCGCAGATATTTTCGCGGAAAGATTGTCCGTCACGAAACCTCGAAGATGGCTTCAACTTCCACACTGGCATTGCGCGGCAACGAAGACACGCCCACGGCGGCGCGCGCATGGCGTCCGGCATCGCCGAATACGGCGACAAACAAATCCGATGCGCCATTGGCAATGTCGGATTGCGCGCTGAAGCCTTCCGGGGCGTTCACGAACACGGTCACTTTCACCACGCGAGTTACACGGTCGAGATCACCATCGAGTGCGGCCTTCACCGCCGAGATCACATGAATGCCCGCGGTCTGTGCGGCCGTTGTGGCCTGTTCAACGGTGACGTCGGTTGCCACACGTCCTGGGTATTTCACGCCATTGGCGTCGCGCGGAATCTGCCCCGAAACGAAAATCCAATTCCCTGTACGCACGGTGGGAACGTAATTCGCCACCGGAGCGGGGTTGGTATCGAGAACGATCCCAAGCTCCTTCAGACGTGCATCAATGTTTCCGGTCATGGCGGCATCCGTTGCTTTGCCGCGCCAGCCTAGCAAGGAGATGCGGGGGGTTCCAAGTCGCGCGCGAGTCCGGCTAGGGTGGCTTGTCTGATATGGCGGTTCGCGTGTGCTGAAAATCGGTTTTCTGTCTTCCCATAATGGCTCGTCCATGCGCGCCATCGTGCATGCCATCGAGCATCATGTGCTCAAGGCCGAGGCCAAGATCGTCATTTCCAACAATTCACAATCGCCGGCGCTTGTATTCGCGCAGGAGCATCACGTTCCCACGCGTCACATCAGCGCCACGTCGCTGGGGGCCGGACAGGACGCGGACACGGCGCTGGAAGCCGCACTGGTGGACGCGGGCGCCGATACGCTGGTGCTGTCGGGTTACATGCGCAAGCTCGGCCCGCGCGTGCTGTCGCGCTATGCCGGGCGTATCCTGAACATCCATCCCGGCCTTCTGCCGCGCTTCGGCGGTCAGGGCATGTACGGCATGAACGTGCACCGAGCGGTGCTCGCGGCGGGCGAGCGCACCAGCGGCATCACCATCCATCTGGTGGACGAGGAATACGATCACGGGCCGCAGATCGCGAGCCGCAAGATTTTGCTGATGCCCGGCGACACGGCGGAAACTTTGGCCGCGCGCGTGCAGGCAGCCGAGCCGGAATTCTTTGTCGAGATCTTGCGCAAGCTGGCCGATGGCTCGTTGCCGTGGCCGAAGTAAATCCTGGTTCATTCGCAATTTAAGCTCGTCATGGCCCGCCTAGTGCGCGCCACCCAGTTGACCATCAAGCGCTAACGCTTACAGGCGTTCGCGATCTTCAAGGTGAAATCCAGATCTACGTCCATCTAGGTGGGCCATGACGGCGAGGTCGGGTGCGGGCGATACTGCGACGGGTCAGACGTCCGGCCACAGCCACGCAGCGCCGCGCACGCCGGAGGAATCCCCGTGCACATTGCGCAGGATCGGCGTGTTGACCGTATCCGAGAACACGTAAACGGGTAGGCGCTTTGGTAGCTCGTCATACAGCGCGGGATTGTTTGACGCGCCGCCGCCCAACACTATCGCATCGGGATCGAGCAGATTGATCACGCTCGCCAGCGCGCGGGCGAAGCGGTCGTAATACAGCGACATGGTTTGCGCGGCCGCGGGATCGCTCGCCACAGCGCTTACCACGTCGGCACCTTTCAACAGTTTCACACCGCCATGGCGCGCGTAGTCCGCACCGATGGCAGTGCCGCTCAGAAACGTCTCGATGCAGCCATGCTTGCCACACGGGCATAGCGGCCCCGGAATTTCGTTCAGCTCCGGCTTGGGCCAGGGCAGGGGATTGTGGCCCCACTCGCCCGCAATCGCATTCGGGCCTGTCCACACGCGTTTGTCGAAGGCGATGCCGCCGCCGCATCCCGTTCCCGCGATCACGCCGAACACCATGCGCTTGCCTGCCGCTGCGCCATCCACCGCTTCGGACAGCGCAAAGCAATTTGCATCGTTCGCGGTGCGCACCGGGCGGCCGAGCAACGCTTCCAGATCCTTGTCCAACGGATGGCCGTTCAGCGCGGTGGAGTTGGAATTCTTGATAACGCCGGTGACGGGGCTGATGGCACCCGGCGTCGCAATGCCGACAGTGCCTTTGTGTCCGAGTAGGGCTTCCGCCTCCAGCACCAGATCGCGGATGGCAGCGAGCGTTGCGCCATAATCCTGCGCCGGCGTTTCCACGCGCTTGCGGTGCAGGATCGCGTTGCCGTCCCCCAGCGCCGCGATCTCGATCTTGGTGCCGCCCAAATCGATGCCAATCCGCATGTTAGTGCTCGGAAGCGCCGGGCAAGGCGCGGCGGCAGGCATGCAGGGTGAGGGCGTCGATTCCGGCAGTTTCGCAGAAATTTCGCGCCAACGAATCCTCGCTCAGTATGAAATCCACCACGGCGGCCAAAAGCTCTGGGTCTTCTGCCCGGTCCCGCAATTCGGTGGCGGAAAGGCCGGATAATGCCAGGAACCGGTCGACGGCTTCGTCGATTCCGGCGAGCCAGCCTAAGGCTTGTAAAGCAAGGGTTTCCGCCGTTTCGGCTCGCATTTCAATGCCATCGTCAATGGTGCGTTAAGGACTCAGGCCTAAAACAGAACAACGGCGAGGCAGGGGCAGCGCATCCGCGTTTCCGCACCCGTTAACCCTGCCGTGGCAAGTTCAGGTCGCCAACCATTCGGCGACTTTTGGGATTGGAGAGTCAAGCATGGATAGCGCGGCAAAGACGGTTCTGATCGTTGAGGATAACGAGCTGAACATGAAGCTCTTCCACGACCTTCTGGACGCACACGGCTATCGCATCCTCCAGACCAAAGACGGCATGGAAGCGCTCGATATCGCACGCGAACATCACCCCGACCTGATCCTGATGGACATCCAGCTTCCCGAAGTCTCGGGCCTGGAAGTCACGAAGTGGCTGAAGGAAGATGAATCCTTGCGCGCCATTCCGGTGGTTGCCGTCACCGCCTTCGCGATGAAGGGCGATGAAGAGATCATCCGTCAGGGTGGATGCGAGGCTTACATCTCCAAGCCGATCTCGGTCACAAGCTTCCTCGACACTGTGCGACGTTTCCTGGGTTAACAAAGCGGAGCTGTCATGACCGCCCGCGTTCTGGTCGTCGACGATATCCTTTCCAATGTTAAACTTCTCGAAGCGAAGCTGACCGCGGAATATTTCGAGGTCATCACCGCTTTCAACGGCGAGCAGGCGCTTGCGCGCGTCGCCGCCGAGTTGCCCGATATTATCCTGCTCGACGTCATGATGCCGGGCATGGACGGGTTTGAAGTCTGCCGCCGCATCAAATCCAACCCGGCCACCGCGCATATCCCGGTGGTGATGGTGACGGCACTCGATCAGCCATCAGATCGCGTCACGGGCCTGGAAGCGGGCGCTGACGATTTCCTCACCAAGCCGGTGGACGATTTCTCGCTGTTCGCGCGCGTGCGCTCGCTCGTGCGTTTGAAGATGATGACCGACGAGCTTCGTATGCGCGAGGAAACCGGTCAGAGCATGGGTCTGGTCGATGCCGGCCAGACGCTTATCGAGCCCGATCCTTCGGGCCGCGTGCTCATCGTGGAAGACCGCCCCGAAGCGGTCGCCTGGTTCCGCGCCGGTCTCGAGCCCAAGAATGTGGTGGAAGAGGTCAACACATTCGACGAAGCGCTGATCCGCACGCGCGGCGGTGATTTCGATCTGATCGTGGTGAGCCTTGGGATCAAGGAATTCGACTCGCTGCGCCTGTGTTCGCACATGCGTTCGATCGCCGAAGCGCGCAACGTGCCTATCCTCGTGCTGGTCAGCGAAAGCGAAACCCGGAAATTGGCGCAAGCGCTCGACATGGGCGTGAACGATTATTTGATGCGCCCCGTCGACCGCAATGAATTGCTGGCCCGCGTGCGCACGCAGTTGCGCAAGAAACATTACGCTGATCGTTTGCGCCACAACGTCCAGCTCAGTCTGGAAATGGCGATCACCGATCAGCTCACCGGCCTGCACAACCGCCGCTACATGTCGCGCCATCTCGACACGCTGATGAAGGGCGCTGTCGCGTCCGGCAAGCCGCTGTCGTTCCTGGTGATGGACATCGATTTCTTCAAATCGGTCAACGACACGCATGGCCATGATATCGGCGATGAAGTGTTGCGTGAATTCGCCAACCGGATTTCGCAGAACGTCCGCGGCATCGATCTCGCCTGCCGTTTCGGCGGCGAGGAGTTCGTCGTGGTGATGCCAGACACCGATATTGGCTTTGCTTACAACATCGCCGAACGCCTGCGCATGCAGGTTGAATCCGATCCGTTCAAGATCAGCCGCGCGCCGGGGCAGTTGAAGGTCACGGTCAGCATCGGCATGGCCTCGTCCACGGGGGCTGCCGATACGGCGGAAAGCCTGCTGCACCGCGCCGACCAGGCGCTGTATCGCGCGAAGCGCGAAGGTAGAAATCGCGTTATCGCGGAAGCCGCTTAGCGCGACTCATTTAAAGACTGTCGCTGGTCGCGCCACATGCGCGAAGCATCAAACCGCGGCACAAGTTTCGTCAGTACACGGCGCAAAGAAAAAGGGCGCGCGGCCTAACGGTCACGCGCCCTGAAACCGTCCACCAAAAGCGATATTACTGCTTGGTGGTCGTCGTCGTGGTCGTGCTGTCAGCCGGAGCCGCAGGCGCTTCGGCGGCAGGTGCCGTCGCATCAGCTGCAGGCGCGGCAGCATCGGCAGGAGCCGCGGCATCAGCAGCCGGCGCAGTCGTGGTCGTCGACGTGGTCGTCGTGTCGGCGGCCGGGGTCGTGTTGTTATTGCAAGCGGCGAGCAACAAGGCTGCCAGTGCGCAGCTGCCGAGAATGTTCAGTTTCATTAGGTCTCTCCATCAAAAGTCCGTCGGTACGCCCAAACCGGAACGAGGATTAGGAGCGCCCGGGAAGCAAAACGCGCGAATCTCGTAATCGTACCGGCCGAGCCCCCTATAGCGGGTATCCAGCGCGAGTTAAAGCGTCAAATCGGCCCATATCGGCACATGATCTGAGGGTTTTTCCCAGGCGCGCACGCGCCGGTCGATGGCAGAACCTTGCAATAGGTCCGCAGCCTGCGGTGACAGCAATATATGGTCGATACGTATGCCGTGGTCTTTTTGCCACGATCCGGCCTGATAATCCCAAAAGGTGTAGCGGTGCGGCTCGGCATGGCAGGCGCGGAACGCATCGGTGAGGCCCAAATTCAATAATTTACGGTAGGCCGCGCGCGATTCGGGCTGGTACAGCGCATCGTTCACCCAGGCTTTGGGATCGTAACAATCTTCGGGCATGGGAATGATGTTGTAGTCGCCCATGAGCAGCAGAGGCTCTTCATAGGTGAGCAGCTCGGTGGCGTGGCGTTTCAGCCGCTCCAGCCAATTTAATTTGTATGCGAAGCGGTCAGTGCCCGGCGGGTTGCCGTTGGGCGCATAGATCGAGGCGACCCTGACCATCCCGCTCCCGGTGGGGATTTGGGCTTCCAGATAGCGGGCGTGATCGTCGCCATCGCCTTCCGGCAGGCCGGCGCGAACATCTTCCAGGGGGCGTTTTGAAAGGATCGCGACGCCGTTATAGCTTTTCTGTCCGTGTACGGCGCAATTGTAACCGAGCGCCTCGAACGCATCCCTGGGGAAGGTGTCGTCTGTCGTCTTGATTTCTTGGAAGCAGGCGACGTCGGGCTGGGTTTCCTTCAGCCACGCGACAACGGTTTCGATACGCGCCCTGACCGAATTGACGTTCCACGTGGCGAATTTCATGCGCGGTTCAGACGGAGAATGACGTGCCGCAGCCGCACGAGGCGCTGGCGTTCGGGTTGTTCACCTTGAAGGACTGGCCGATGAGGTCGTCGACGAAATCGACTTCCGCGCCGTTGAGAAAGCCCAAGGACACCGGATCGATCAGAACCGAAACGCCGTCCTTCTCGATCACGAGGTCGTCGTCCATCGGCGTTTCGTCCAGGACGAAATTGTATTGGAAGCCGGAGCAGCCGCCGCCCGTTACCGCGATGCGCAGTTTGGGTTTGCCTGTTTCGCCGTGCAAGATTTCGGCGATCTTCTTCACCGCACGATTCGTCAGCGTTACGGGAACGGCGTTCGGGTCGGTGGGCGTTTCAGCGTTCATGGTGTCACCATAGCACCCGTTTATGTAATCCCGATAAGCTCTTCTACAAGACCGAAAATCCCGGTTTTGGCCAGTCTTTTGCGCTGAGAGTCTTTTGCGGCCGACTCTGCTAGAACACGGTCATGATAGCGACGCCCGCGCCGAACAGCCCCGGACATTTGCTGGGGACGCAATTCGTATCGCCCCCACAAGCCGTTTACGCCACGAGCCCGGCGACCAGCCGCGGACGCTATTGGCCGGAGCCCGAAAGCCCGACGCGCACCTGTTATCAACGCGACCGCGACCGCATCGTGCATTCCGCCGCCTTCCGCAGGCTCAAGCACAAGACGCAAGTCTTCGTGCAGCACGAAGGCGATTACTACCGCACGCGTCTGACCCATTCGCTGGAAGTCGCACAGGTCGCGCGCTCGCTGGCGCGTGTGCTCGGCCTGAACGAGGATTTGGCGGAGGCCGTGTCGCTGGCGCACGATCTCGGCCATCCGCCGTTCGGCCATGCGGGCGAGCAGGCGCTCGATGCCTGCATGAAGAATTTCGGCGGCTTCGATCACAATGCGCAGGCCCTGGCCTTGGTCACGCGCTTGGAGCGCCGCTACATTGCTTATGACGGGCTGAACCTCACCTGGGAAACGCTGGAAGGGTTGGTCAAGCACAACGGCCCGCTGTTGCGTTCCGATGTGGCGCTTCATGAGTTGCCGCGCGCCATCCGCGAGTCGGATGCCGCCTGGAGCCTGGATCTCTCGGGCCAGCCGGGGTTGGAAGCGCAAGTCGCCGCGCTTTCGGATGACATCGCCTATCTCAATCACGACATCGATGACGGTCTGCGCGCGGGTCTGTTCAGCGTGAGCGACCTCGGCAATGCCGCACTGGCAGGGCCGTATTTCCGTGAGGTGGCGGCACTTCATCCCGATGCCGATTTGGGCCGTGTGATCGGGGAGGGCGTGCGCCGCCTCATCACGGCCATGATCGAAGACGTCACACGCGAAACTGCTGAACGAATTCAACAGGCTGCGCCATTGTCTGCCGATGCGGTGCGAGGTCATCACACGCCGCTCGCCGCGTTCTCGCCCGCTTTCTGGCAGGAGGTGCTTCAGCTCAAGGACTTTCTGTTCCGGCATATGTACCGGCACAAGCGGGTGATGGACGTGATGACGAACGCCCAAAAGGCGCTGGCCGATCTGTTTGAGGCGTTCCTGAATGATCCCGCCGCCATGCCTGAGGACTGGAGCCAGGCCTGTGGACAACCTGGCGAAGCACAGACCGCGCGGGCGGTTTCCGACTACATCGCGGGCATGACAGACCGGTTCGCGCTGCAGGAATATAAGCGAATCTTCCACATGGAATTTCGCTTGTAAGCCCTTGAATCGCGCGGATTCCCCTTGGGCCGATGCTACATTCGCCTATGGTACGATTCGCCATTTGGGCGTGTATTTTTCGGAGCCGGGCATGAGCAAAGCCGACCGCGGGGTCTATCAACCGTCATCCGAAAGTTTGGACCTTTACGATGTCGTGGAGGATGACGAGGACGAGGGCCGCTCGCGCCTGCCGCTGCTCATCATCGTGGCGCTGCTGGTTCTGGCGGCTTTCACCGGCGTCGTGTGGCTCGCCTATAATCAAGGTGTCCAAAGCGGCCGTTCCGGCGCGCCGGTGATCGTGTCCGCGCCGACCGGCCCGGTGAAAACCGCCGCGGATAATACCACCGGCCAGACGCCGTATTCGGGCCTGAAGGTCTATGACAAGCCCGTGCCGCCGGATGAAGAGGCCGAGTCCTCGACATTGGCAGCACCGCCGCCCGCCGTGCCGGACAATCCCGCACCCGTGACACAAAACGCGCAACCGTCGCCGCCCCCTGAAGTGCGGTTGAGCGACGCTGCTCCGCAGAAAGCTCCGGCTGTTGCTGCTGCTGCTGCTGCCGTGGCACCTCCGCCGGCTCAGGCGCCAGTTAAAATGGCCGCCGCTGCTCCGGTGCCCGCGCCCGCCAAGATTGCGCCGCCGCCTCCGGCCGCCGCCGCTGTGGCACCGCCCAAAGCGGCAGCCCAAGCATCGACAGCTCAGACATCCGCCGCGCAGACCCTCGCGGCTCCCGCCAAAGCACCGGCGGCGGTTCCCGCGCCAGCTGCTCCTGTTAAAGCGCCTGCGGTTGCCGCGGCGCCGCTTAAGGCCACGCAACCCCCGGCGGCTTTGCAGCCTGCCAAGCCTGTGGCCACGGCGTCGATCCCTCCCGAATTGGCCGTCAATCCGGCTGCGCCAAAACCGGCTGCCGTGAGCGGCGGCGGTGCGATGCTGCAAATCGGCGCGTATGAAAGCGAAGATTTGGCGAAGGGCGCTTGGACCACATTCCAGGCCAAGCACGCCGGTTCGCTGGGTGGCGCCAGCTACAACATCCAACGCGCCGACCTTGGTGCGAAAGGCATTTGGTTTCGCCTGCGCGCAGGGCCGTTCGCCGACAAAGGCGCCGCCAATGCGGCATGCGACAAGCTGAAAGCGGAAGGCGCGGGTTGCTTCGCCGCCGCGCCCTAAGCGTGCACGGATTGAAGACAAGCGAAAATTCATGGCCTCGAGTGCTGCGATCTATGGCTGTCAGGGAACGGAATTGCTGCCAGGCGAGCGCGATTTTTTTCGCGATGTGCGCCCCTATGGTTTCATTCTGTTCGCGCGCAATTGCGCCAGCCCGGAGCAGATCCGCGCACTCTGCGATGCGTTGCGCGACACGGTCGGTGGCCAAGCGCCGATCTTCATCGATCAGGAGGGCGGTCGCGTGGCTCGTCTGAAACCGCCGCATTGGCCGGAGCGTCCGCCTGCGCGACAGTTCGGCGCGCTGCACACACACGATCCGGAAGGCGCGCGCGAAGCTGCCTATCTTGGCGCACGTTTGATCGCCAACGATCTGCGCGGCGTCGGCGTCGATGCGAATTGCGCGCCGGTGCTCGATCTCCCTGTGGCGGGCGCGCACGACATTATCGGTGATCGCGCCTATGCCTTGGATGCCGCCACGGTGATCGATTTGGCCCGCGCGGTGCTGGAAGGCTATCGCGATGGCGGCGTGCTTCCCGTAGTCAAACACATTCCCGGCCACGGCCGCGCGTTCTCCGACAGCCATTTGGCGCTGCCCGAAGTCGATGCTTCGGCGGAAGAACTTTCGGCAACCGATTTCGTGCCGTTCCGTAGTTTGAACCACGCACCGGCTGCGATGACGGCGCATGTTGTGTACCGCGAGATCGATGCGGCCCGCCCCGCCACCACAAGCCCGAAAGTGATCCGTGACGTCATTCGCGGCGAGATTGGTTTTGACGGGCTTTTGATGAGCGACGATCTGTCGATGAATGCGCTGTCGGGCCCGTTGGGTGCGCGCGCCAAGGCGTCGTTGTTCGCCGGCTGCGATGTCGTGCTTCATTGCAACGGCCGCATGGACGAAATGAAAGAGATCGCCGCCGAGGTGAAGCCGCTGGCAGGCACATCGGCGCGCCGTGCCGACGCTGCTTCGGCGCAGATCAAACCGCCGGCGTCGTTTGATGCCGTCGCCGCGACGGCGCGGCTCGATGCACTTTTGAACTCCAGCCAAATGGCCCGCTCATGAGCGATATGACCGCTACCGAACCCAGCATCGAATTCGAGCAACCCGCGATCGTGCCGCCGCAAAAGGAGGATGAATTAATCCTCGCGCTGGACGGATTCGAAGGCCCGCTGGATCTGCTGCTGGAATTGGCGCGTTCGCAGAAGGTCGACATTGCGAAGATTTCGATTCTGCAATTGGCCGATCAATATCTCGTCTTCGTCGAGCAGGTGCGTTCGCGCAATCTCGAACTCGCCGCCGATTATCTGGTGATGGCGGCGTGGCTCGCCTATTTGAAATCGCGTCTGATCCTGCCGCAACCGGCGGCAGCGCCCGGCCCGACAGCCGACGATATGGCGGCGCAATTGCGCTGGCGCTTGGCGCGCCTGGAAGCGATGCGCACCGCCGGCGTGCGCCTGATGGCGCGCGAGCGTTTGGGGCGCGATGTGTTCGCGCGCGGGGCACCGGAATCCGTGGTGATCATCAAGACGCGCAAGCAAACCGACACGCTGTACGATCTGCTTACGGCCTATTCGCATCAGCGTCTGAAACGGGTCGGCCACAAAGTGCTGAATTTCGTGCGTGCCCCCGTGCTGCTGATTGAAGAAGCGCGTGAACGCTGGGAACGCATGCTGGGCCGCATCCCGGATTGGAGCGGCCTGTCGCGGTTCATTCCGCTGGAATGGAGCGTGGGGACAAGGCGGCGTTCGGCCCTGGCCAGCACCTTCTCGGCGGCATTGGAACTTGTGCGTGACGGCAAATTGATCGTCCGGCAATTGACTCCTTTCGGGGAAATTTTTGTAAAAGACAGCGCCGACATGGCGCCGGAGGCAAAGCCATGAGCGGAGCAGTTGGCCGTATGATCAAACTTGCAGCGGTGGAATTGAACGCGGTGATCGAAAACGACGCCGACATTGGCACTGACGCTGGCACCGCAAACCAGCAAACGGAAAGCTCCGTGCCGGAAATCGATCCCATGCACGTGCGCATCGTCGAGGCGTTGCTGTTCGCCGCATCCGAGCCGCTCGATCCGCGCGCTCTGTCGGCGGCGCTGCCGCCCGGCACCGATATGAAATTGCTGCTGGCCGATTTGCAGAAACACTACGAACCGCGCGGCGTGAACCTGGTGAATGTCGCGGGCAAATGGCAGTTCCGTACCGCGAAGGATTTGAGCTTTCTGTTGCAGAAGGAAGCCGTGACCGAGCGCAAGCTGTCGCGCGCCGCCATCGAGACGATGGCGATCATCGCCTATCATCAGCCCGTCACGCGCGCCGAGATCGAAGACATTCGCGGCGTGATGGTGAGCAAAGGCACTGTCGATGCTTTGATGGA
>CAIYRG010000165.1 GCA_903928515.1 uncultured Alphaproteobacteria bacterium
CGCCGGCACCCAGCGAGGTGCCGCACGAGATGATGTCGCCCGGCATCAGCGTCATGTCGCGTGAAACCGCTGCCACCAATTTGTGAGGCGGGAAGAACATGTCGGCGACGGGGTAGTTCTGCACTTCCTTGCCGTTCAGGATCGAGCGGATCACGAGCTTGTCGGGATCGACATCCGTGCTGATGGTCGGCCCGAACACGCCGAACGTGTCGAAGCTCTTGCAACGCGCCCATTGCTCGAAGCTCGGGTTCTTCTTCAGCAGATCGACGGCCGTGACATCGTTCACGCAGGTGTAGCCGAAGATGTAATCTTTCGCTTCGGCCTCGCTCACCATCGAGCACTTCTTGCCGATGACGATGCCCAGCTCGCCTTCATACAGCATCCGCCCGGCATAGGATTTCGGCCGTTCAATCGGCACGCCATGCGGGTGATAAGACGAGGGGGCTTTCAAAAAATACAGCGGCTCATCGGGAACGAGGAAATCGTTTTTCGCCGCGAGCTGATGGAAGTTGTTCCACAGCGCGATCATCTTGGAAGGGTCGCACGGCGTCAGCACGGTCACGTCGCTGAGGCGGACGATTTCATCGGTCGGCGTCGCCGTGCCGAACATGTCGCCGGTGTGCACCGTGATGTTGGGGCCATCCACCGTGCCGAATGACGTGCGGCCTTTCCACGAAAACCGTATCCACTGCGCCATAACGACCTCCCTCTATGTTTTTGATTTGGAGGGAGCCTAGCGGAGGCGGGCAGCCGCGCCCAGATGGGAAAGGCTCTAAGAAGAGCATTTTGCGCTGCAATAGAAATACGCGAGGCGTATCTGTGCCGAATGTGTGTCGGAACGCGGCTCTACACCACGATGGTGATGCGTTCGGCGGCGCGCGTGATGCCGGTGTAAAGCCAGCGGCGGCTTTCATCGCGAAAGGCGCGGCTTTCATCGAACAGGATCACATTGTCCCATTGCGATCCCTGCGCCTTGTGCACCGTCAGCGCATAGCCGAAATCGAATTCCGCGCTCGCTTTGCGCTCTGGCCAGGGAATGGTTTCTTCCTGCCCGCGAAAAAATTCCCGGCGCACGGTGACATTCGTGCTCTTACGTCCGCCGACATCCTCCGGCGTGAGACTCAGTTTTATGTCTTTGGGCGTGGTTTTGCCGACGCTGGCCACAGACCACATGCCGCCGTTCAGCAAACCTTTGGCGCGGTTGCTGCGCAAACACACCAGGCGTTCGCCGGCATGGGGAATATCACCTTCATAGCCGCGTAAGTGACGCAGCCGCGCGTTGTAATTGCGCCGCGTGATGTTGCGTCCCACCAGAACCTGATCGGCTTCCAACGCCGTGTCGGCGTCGATCTCGTCGCGAGAGATCACCGAGCTTTCGCCGTAGCTTCCGACTTGCAAGCCTCGGCCTTCGCGCACATCCATCGACAGGCGGATGATCGGGTTGTCGCGCGCTTGGCGATGCACTTCTGAAAGCATGATGTCGGGTTTTTGATTGGTGAAGAATCCCGCGCCCTTGATCGGCGGCAGTTGTTCGGGATCGCCCAGCACCAGAATAGGCGTTTTGAACGACAGCAGATCGCGGCCCAATTCTTCATCCACCATCGAACATTCGTCGATGATGCAGAGCGATGCGGTCTTCACATCGCTCTTATGGTCGAGTGTGAAAGTCGGCGAACGTGCGTCCTCGTCGTCGAGCCGGTAGATCATGCTGTGAATGGTCTTGGCGCCGATGCAGCCTTTGTTGCGCAGCACGAGTGCGGCTTTGCCGGTGAACGCGCCAAACAGAACCTCGCCATCCGTCTGCTCGGCGAGATGCTTCGCCAAGGTGGTCTTGCCCGTGCCGGCAAATCCGAACAGGCGAAACACCTGACTCTGCGGATTCTTAATCCATTTGGAGACGGCAAGAAGCGCTGCGTCCTGTTGGGGAGACCAATTCATTCGGCGTCACGAATCCGTTGTGAGGGGCGAGACCCCTAACATGGTGCGGCCCGGCCTGTGAAACAGCGCGGTTTTTGCGCCGGAACTTGGCGCTTTTGCGGCCGCCTTCGGCGTGCCCCGAAAATGCCCAGTTTCCTAACGGCGGAACTCGGGATCGCTTGGCGAATGTCGGCGTTGTTCATGTGGGCCGTGCTGCAGATAGCGGCGCAGCCGCAGAGATAAATTGCCAAAGGAGACACACATGAGAACGACGAAACTTTCCACGCTCGTGACACTCGGTGCTTTGCTCGTCGGCGGTTCCGCCATGGCGCAGGACAACTCGGTGGTGACAGCACCCCGTATGATGCACGAACAAACGGGCAAAGCTTTGAACGGCCTTCCCATCGAACGCTTGGCGATCTCATATGAGGTTGGCTACGCAAACCAAAATGGCTCTGCCATCACCGCAGCGGCTACCGCTCTCCTGTTCTTTGTTACTGGACTGCTGGGATATTTGGCCTGGGAGCAAGGCCACACTGCTCGCGCTCAGTTGAGGGCTTATGTTTTCGTTGAAAAGCCAGCCATCTACGACGGCCCTACGTGGCCAAACGTAACTAACCCAGTCCAATCGGGGTGCCCGAATGGCGGAATCACCATAAGGAATCTCGGAAGCACGCCCGCTTTCAACGTAAGGCATTGGGCTGCTGTGATCGCAAGTACCATCAATTTTGATGGGCGGCTTCCGGCGAACACGCTCACTTACCCGGACAATGTGATCCGCGCCCTCTCGCCCACTACTATCGGTCCAAGCGCCTCTACCATTCTGACTCGGAATTTGGGGCGGCCCTTGACGCCAAATGAAATCCAAATGCTTGCTAATCCTAACCCGAGCTTTGCATTGGTTTTGTATGGCCGCATTACCTATGACGATACTTTCGGCGTAGGGCACGTCACCGATTATAGCCTGGGGTGGAGCGGGCATTACCCCGTCGCGCAGAACACGACCCTGACCTTCTTGGCCGAAGGCAACCGCGCAACTTAATCCGAAAATGGTGAGGGCTGCCGCCGCGCGTATCACGGCGCTAACCTTGGCTTTGTGGCGCAAGCGCCAACATACCGTAGGTGATTGGCTGGGGGACTAGGATTCGAACCTAGACTAGCGGAGTCAGAGTCCGCGGTCCTACCGTTAGACGATCCCCCAACGGAAAGCGTCGGCCCTCAAATCACGCGAGCGCCAACGGGTTCGGGTCCATTAGCCGCTTGAGCCCCCTCGGACAAGGATTAAGTCGCGGAAAAGCGGAAACCTTGGCGGTTGCCCTGGCGCCCCGATGCGGCCAGCATAGGGCCAAGAGAGTCTGTGAGCGGTCCGGGGGCGGAGCAATCCGGCGGCGCCGTTTGCACTCTATAAGGAGAAGCCGCATGACCGGCAAAGACCGGAACCAGGGCGGACATGGCAATGGGTCCAAGGACGGTGCGCAGTCGCGCGGCCGCCGCACGCCCTATGGCCATCGCAAGCCGCGCCCGGCGCCACCGCGTGGCGCTGCGCCGGTATTGGGTGCGGTCGATGTCGGCACGCATGCCTGCCGGTTGCTGGTGGCTGTTCCCGATTGGAGCCAGGGCGGGCGCACCCCACGCATCATCGATTCCTATTCCGCCAGCGTCCGTCTGGGCGAGGGCATGTGGCGCGACGGGCGTATCGCGCCCGAGGCCCTGGATCGCACCATCGCCGCGCTGAAGGTTTGCGCCACGCGTATGAAGAAGCGCGGCGTCACACAGATGCGGGCCATTGCCACCGAAGCCTGCCGCGCTGCCGCCAACGCCGAAGAATTGATTTTGCGCGCCGAAGCCGAAGCGGGCATCCGGTTGAGCGTCGTGACGCCGGAAGAAGAAGCGGGTCTGGCCGGAGCCGGGGCGGCCGCGTTGATCGATAGCGACTCCGACGGCGCTATCGTGTTCGACATCGGCGGCGGCTCTACCGAATTGATCCTTATGCGCCGCGTGGCGGACAAGAACGGCCAGCGTGGCGGCTTCGCCATGGCAGGCTTCGTTTCCATTCCGTTGGGTGTTGTGTCGCTGGCCGATAGGCATGGCGGCCGCAATCTTCCCGCCACGGCTGCGCACACCATGTACGCCGAATTGGAATCAGCCTTTCACGGCGCATGCGAAAAGCTCTCCGGCGCGCCGCTCGACCTCACGCGCTATCACCTGCTCGGCACGTCGGGCACGCTCACCACACTGGCGGGCGTGAAACTTGGGCTAACGCATTACGACCGCAAGCATGTCGATGGGCTGTGGCTTTCGCACGAAGATGTGCGCGGCGTGCTCGACGAAGTGGTGTCGGGCGATTTCGAAGCGCGCGCCGCCATTCCCTGCATCGGACGCGATCGCGCCGATCTCATTCTTCCGGGTTGCGCCATTCTCTCCACGATCATGAATCTGCTGCCCTGCGCGCGGCTGCGCGTGGCGGATCGCGGTCCGCGCGAAGGCCTGCTGATGGCGATGCTGCAAGATTTCGCGCAAGCAAATAATTACTCGCCGGGCGGTCACGCCTGATGGCCACGCTTCCTCCGCGTAAGCCCACCAACGCTCGCGTCAAAGTGAAAACTGCCAAGGGCCGCAAGCAATCGTCTGTGCGCTGGCTTGAGCGGCAGTTGAACGATCCTTACGTCGCCGAAGCGAAAGCCAAAGGCTTTCGCTCGCGCGCCGCGTTCAAGCTGATCGAGCTGGACGACAAATTCCATTTCCTGAAACCGGGCGCGCGCGTGCTCGATCTGGGCGCAGCGCCGGGCGGTTGGACGCAAGTGGCGCTAAAGCGCGTGGGCGCAAAGGGGCAGGTGGTCGGCGCCGACATTCTCGACATCGCGCCCATCGCCGGCGCGACGTTGCTGGTGCTCGATATGCTCGATCCCGATGCTCCCGAAACCATCCGCTCCGCACTGGGCGGCCCGGCCGATGTCGTGATGTCCGACATGGCGGCGGCCACCACCGGCCATCGCACCACCGATCACATCCGGACCTCGGCGCTTCTCGAATCCGCGCTGGATGTGGCGGCCGATGTGCTGGCGCCGGGCGGGGCATTCGTCGGCAAAGTGTTTCAGGGCGGGGCGGTGGGTACACTGCTGACGCGGCTGAAGCAGAGCTTCCGTGACGTGAAGCATGTGAAACCGCCCGCCAGCCGCAGCGATTCCGTGGAGCTGTACCTCGTGGCCGTCGGCTTCAAAGGTAAGGCCTGATTTTCCAGCACTTGCAAAAGCCTGTTGGAAAATCCGCTCGAAACCCCCAAATAGGCGAAATGGCTAAGGGCAACCCTTGCCTCGGGCATAACCCGGTGTTACCCCCACCGCCTTGAAAGGGCCTCCCTTTTGCAGATTCGCGAAGCACTGACATTCGACGACGTATTGTTGGTTCCGGCCGCCTCCACTGTGCTTCCGGGCCAAGTCGACACGCGAACGCGCCTCACCAAGCAGATTGAACTCGGTATCCCGCTGATCTCCTCGGCGATGGATACCGTGACCGAAGCGCCGATGGCGATTGCCATGGCGCAAGCCGGCGGCATCGGCGTGATCCACCGCAACCTCGATCTGGCCGTGCAAGCCGAGCAGGTTCGCCGGGTGAAGAAATTCGAATCCGGCATGGTGGTGAATCCCGTCACCATCGGGCCGCAAGCCACGCTGGCCGACGCGCTCGAAGTGATGGCGCGCCATCGCATCACCGGTATTCCGGTGGTGGAAGGCGGCAGCGGCAAAGGCCCCGGCAAGTTGGTCGGCGTGCTCACCAATCGCGACGTGCGCTTCGCCACCGACAAGCGTGTGTCGGTCGCCGAGCTGATGACGAAGGACAAGCTCATCACGGTGCGCGAAGGCGTGCCGATGGATGAGGCGAAGCGCCTGCTGCATCAGAACCGCATCGAGAAGCTTCTGGTGGTGGACGATTCCTATCGCTGTGTCGGCCTGATCACCGTGAAGGATATCGAGAAGGCGCAGAACTATCCAAATGCTTGCAAGGATGAGCGCGGCCGCTTGCGCGTCGCCGCCGCCACTACCGTGGGCGACGATGGCTTCTTGCGCGCCATGGCGCTGCTGGAAGCCGAGTGCGACGTGATCGTGGTTGACACCGCGCATGGCCATTCCAAAGGCGTGCTCGATACCGTGGCGCGCATCAAGCGCGAGACGAACTACGTGCAGGTGATCGCGGGCAATGTCGCCACCGCCGATGGCGCGAAGGCGCTGATCGATTCGGGCGCGGATTGCATCAAGGTCGGCATCGGTCCGGGCTCGATCTGCACCACGCGCATCGTGGCCGGTGTTGGCGTGCCGCAGCTCACTGCGGTGATGGACGCCGCCGAAGCTGCGCACAAGCAAGGCATTCCGATCATCGCCGATGGCGGCATCAAATTCTCGGGCGATCTGGCGAAGGCGATTGCCGCCGGTGCGGACGTCGCCATGGTTGGCAATTTGCTCGCGGGCACCGATGAAAGTCCGGGCGAAGTGTTCCTCTATCAGGGGCGCTCGTACAAAGGGTATCGTGGCATGGGCTCGTTGGGCGCGATGGCGCTGGGCTCGGCGGATCGTTATTTCCAAGCGGAAGTGAAAGACACGCTGAAGCTGGTGCCCGAAGGTGTCGAAGGCCAGGTGCCGTATAAAGGCCCGGCCGGCACGGTTGTGCATCAGATCATCGGCGGCTTGCGCGCCGCGATGGGCTACACCGGCTGCGGCACTATCGAGGCCTTCCACAAAGGCGCGAGCTTCGTGCGCATCACCAGTGCGGGCATCCGCGAAAGCCATGTGCATGGCGTGCTCGTCACGCGCGAAAGCCCGAACTATCCGGGCGGCGCGCAGTAGCGCTTTGCGATGACACCGGCCGCGCGCGTTCAGGCCGCCATCGACATTCTCGGTGTGTTGCAAACCTCCAACCAGGCGGCGGACAAGTTCCTGCGCGAGTGGTGGAGCGCGCGCCGCTTCGCGGGCTCGAAAGATCGCGCCGCCGTTTCTGAGTGCGTCTATGCGGTGCTGCGCCGCCGCGCCTCGTTTGCCTGGCGCATGCAAAGCGAGTCCGCTCGCGCGCTGGTGATTGCCAGTCTGCTGGCCGAAGACGCGAACATCGACATGTTGTTCGACGGCACACCCTACGGCCCGGCCGTCCTCACCGACGAAGAACGTGCAAGTATTGCGGCCACACCCGCAGAACCACCCGCTCATGTCCGTGACGAGTATCCCGAATGGCTGCACGGCGAATTGGTGCGCGGCCTAGGCGACAATCTCCAAACCGAAATGGAAGCGATGCTGGGCCGCGCTGCCATCGATTTGCGTGTGAACAGCTTGAAAGCCCAGCGCGACGAGGTGCTTGAAGGCCTGCGTTCGCTTTCCATCGCAGCGGAACCTTTGCCGCTCTCGCCGTGGGGTATTCGCATCGCTCCGGATCAAAAAATCTCCAGCCTCCAGCAAACCGAACTTTTCAAAACCGGCGCGTTCGAGTTCCAGGACGAAGGCTCGCAGCGCGTCTGCGCGCTGTGCGAGGCCAAGCCCGGCGGGCGCGTGCTCGATCTGGCGGCCGGTGCCGGCGGCAAGGCGCTGGCGCTGGCGGCGGCCATGGAGAACACCGGCGAAATTCTCGCCACCGA
>CAIYRG010000166.1 GCA_903928515.1 uncultured Alphaproteobacteria bacterium
CGGAGCAGGCGCGGGCGTTCCCGTCTTGTTATCTGTCGAGCGAATTCGCGCGGTTGATCGATCTCGCCGACCTCGTCACGGGTCGCAAAACCATCACGCGCGATGACATCACATTGTTCATGTCGGCAGGGCTTGCCGGCACGGAAGTGGCCGTGGCCGATGCCGTGTTATCGCGCGTTTGAACCTAGCGAACGGATGTCACTTCCAGATCGCGCCGTGCGGCGACGAGCGACACGGTGAAGCCGGAAACGACGTCCAGCGCCGTCATCATGGTGAGCAGGAAGAACACGCTGGTGGCGAAGCCTGCCAGCATGATGAACTCCATGATGCAAACCACGAACAGCACCATCGAGAGGCCGTGATCGATCATCGTGGCGCGGCCCGTACGCGTGGATTTCACGATCTCCGCGAACATCAAGATCAGCCCTGCGAACAGCAGCGCATCGCCCGAGGAGAGAACCCAGTCGCCGCCCGACATCATGTGAATGCTGAACAGCGGATGCTGCAGGAACGACACCATGTTCGGATCGGAGGAGATGTGCGGCTGGGCGAACGCCAGCAAATTGTAGATGACCACCACGATCAACAAGAGCGGAATCACGGCGATCATCAAAGCCTCCAAGAACTTGCCAAAGCGCTGGCAACCATCAGCATAGCACAAATCGCGGGAAAACGCCGCCTAGCAGGGCGAGGTTTTAACCTTACGCGATGGTCCCGCGTTTAGGCTTGGGGCGCTTCGAGCGTCACGGTCTTGGCGCGGCGCTCTTTGAAGATCAGCCGGAGATTGCGGACATAGACGAGAAGGCCTGAAGCCTGGCCCACCGCGAACACCCATTGTCTTTGCTCGGCAGCATAAGCGAACAGAATGAGGCCGCCCGCGAGGCTGCAATACCAGAACGCCACCGGGATGACGCTTTTGCCTTCGATTTCGCTTTTCATCCATTGGATGATGAAGCGCGATGCGAACAACGCCTGGCCGAATATGCCCAGCATGTTCCAGGGATCGGCGAAGAACCGCAGCAGACTGGCGAACATGGATTGATCTCCTCGGGGCCCGACGGGCCAGGCGGGGCCGCTCTCGTTCGCAGCCTTACAGTCGTGGTCTTACAATTCCGGGTCTTACAATTCTCTGGGATGCGCGGGCCCGCGAAACCGGTGCAACAGCCACATCACGCCCAGCAAATCCGATATGCCCACAAGCAAGCGGTCCAGCACGCCGTATTTCGATTGGCCGCGCAGGCGCGGGCGATGGCGCACATTCACGAACGACACTTCGTAACCCTCGCGCAGCATCAGCGCGATCAGGTAGCGGTGGATGTGATCGAAATAGGGAAGGGCTAGGAACGCGTCCTTGCGGAAGGCCTTGAGGCCGCAGCCCACGTCGGTGGCCAGATCGTTCAGAAGATTGCGCCGCAGATTGTTGGCCATTGTCGAGGCCAGCTTCTTGGCGATGCTGTCCTGGCGCTTCACGCGCACGCCCGAGACCAGGCCCAGATGCGGGTCCTGGTTGTCGCGGAAGATGGCGAGCAGTTTGGGGATGTCGGCGGGGTCGTTCTGGCCGTCGCCGTCCAGGGTGACGATCAAGGGCGCTTTGGCGGCGCGCACGCCGGTGCGAATGCCCCGGCTTTGGCCGATGTTGCGCTCGTGGCTCAACACCCGCAATTGCGGGATTTCCGCCTTCAAACCTGTCAAAACCGACACGGTTTCGTCGGTAGAACCGTCGTCCACGAAAATGATCTCGTAAGGCCCTTCGCTCTGGACGGCAGAGACGATCTCGCGGACAAGGGGGGCCACATTCTCCGCTTCGTCCTTCACAGGGACGACAACGGAGACCCGTAACGCGGACGCCTCATTCACCATGCTCGCCGGACTTTTCTGTTTGCCACGCGAATTGCCGCTCTTGCCGCCGAAGCGGCACGGGCTTTCCGAGGCGCGCCTTATACAAGCCGCCCGCGTTCCGCAACAGTCACAAGCGCAAGAGTGTGGGCGGTGAGCATGGATACGGCGTCGCAAACCGGGATTTTCCCGAAGATCAGCGCGCTTGTGACGCGCCACCCCATCGCGATCCTGTTCGCCATCTGCTTCCTGGCCTGGGCGCCGGGGCTGCTGACATTCCCCCCGCTGGACCGCGACGAGAGCCGTTTCGCGCAGGCCACCAAGCAGATGCTGGAGACCGGCGATTACGTCGACATCCGCTTCGGCGATGGGCCGCGTTACAAGAAGCCCGCCGGCATCCATTGGCTGCAGGCGATCTCGACCGAGATTTTTAATCAAAGTCCCAAGCGCGACGTCATCTGGACTTACCGAATTCCGTCATTTCTTGGCGCGTTCGCAGCCCTCTCACTGGCCTTCTGGGTGGTGCGCGCCTTTGCGGGCGTGGAGACGGCGTTCTACGGCGCGCTCGCCTTGGGGCTGACGCTGCTGGTCTCGTCCGAAGCCAAGCTGTCGAAAACCGATGCGGTATTGATTGCCAGCGTGCTGGGCTGCCAGGGCGTGTTGCTGCGGGCGTATTTGAGCGACCGATTGCCGGGGCGCGAAGCGCCGAGCCTCGCGCTGGCTTTGCTGGGATGGTTCGCCTTCTCCGTGGGCGTACTGCTCAAGGGGCCGATCATTCTCGGCGTCTGTTTCATGACCGTCGTTTCGATCTCGTGGTGGGACCACGAATGGAAATGGTTCAAGCGGCTGCATCCCTGGTACGGCATCCTTCTCGTGCTGGTGCTGTGTTTGCCGTGGGGCATCGCCATCGGCATCGAAAGCCACGGGCTGTTCTATGAGAAATCGCTGGGCGAGGATTTCGGCCGCAAGCTGATCGGCGGCGAGGAAACGCATGGCGCGCCGCCGGGCTATTATCTGGCGCTGGTGAGCTTCTCGTTCTGGCCGGCCACGCTGCTGCTCATCCCCGGCATCTGGTACGGCATCAAGCACCGCGCCGAGCCGGTCGTGCGCTATCTCGTGTGCTGGGCGGCCGGCAACTGGGTGCTGTTCGAAGCCGCGCCCACCAAGCTGCCGCATTACATTCTTCCCGCGTACCCCGCGCTCGCGTTCCTGGGCGCGTTGTGGCTGACGCGGCCCGAGGCCAATGAGAGCAAGGGCGAGACGATCGCGCGCCGCGCGTCGGCGGTGCTGTTCGGGATCGTCGCGATTTTGTTCGCATTGATCGCAGGCTGGGCGCCGGATCATTTCGGCTCGGGCAGCGTGTGGTTTCTCTATGCCGCGGGCGGCATAGGCGCGGCTGTCGCACTGGGCGCGACGGTGATCGCCTGGCGATCGCGCAATCCAAAAGCGATCGCGCTGGCTGCACTTGCCTGTCTTATTCTGTATCCGACCTTCGCTTTAGGGACTGCGCCGCGCCTTGAGCAGCTTTGGCTCTCGCCGCGTCTGAATGAAGCCGTGCAGCGGCACATCCAGCCGAATGATCCGCCGGTGATCGCCTCGGGCTATACCGAGCCCAGTCTCGTGTTCCTGCTGGGCACGCACACCAAGCTTCTGAACGGCAAGCCCGCGGGCGAGGAAGCCGCCAAGACGGGCGGCTTGGCGCTGATCGGCAGCGATCAGGAACCGCGCTTCCAGGCGGCGCTCCAGGCCAGTCATGCGAGTGCGCAAGCGCTGGAGACCATCGACGGCATCAACTATTCGCGCGGGCTTAAGATGCACATCACGCTCTATCGCGTGACGCCGGGAGCGGCTCCGTGAGTAAGAATTTGGCCTCCGTAGAAAGCCACGCGGATGCGCAGGCCTGGCGCTGGACTCTGATCCTCGTTCTCGTTGTTACCGCGGTGCGCGTGGCTTCTCTGTTTGTCAGCCCGCTCGAGCTGTATCCCGACGAGGCGCAATATTGGTGGTGGGCCGTGCATCCCGCGCTCGGCTATTTCTCCAAGCCGCCGCTGATCGCCTGGATCATCTCTGCCACGATGGGCGTCTGCGGCGAAGGCGAGCCCTGCATCCGTTTGGCCGCGCCGATCTTTCATGGCGGCACCGCGCTGCTGCTGTTCGCGGTCACCCGGCAGCTTTATGATTCGCGCACCGCGTTTCTGGGTGCCGCGCTCTATCTCTTTCTGCCGGGCGTGGCGTATTCGGCCACGCTGATCTCCACCGACGTGCCGCTGCTGTTCTGCTGGGCGCTCGCTCTCTTCGCCTTGCTGTGTTTGCAGGTGTCGCCGCAGATGCGTTGGGCAGCACTCTGCGGTGCGGCCATCGGCTTCGGCCTGCTGTCGAAATACGCGATGATCTATTTCGTCATCGGCACGGTGCTGGCGTCGCTGTGGATACCGACTTTGCGCAAAAGTCTGCTCGGCCTGAACGGTCTCGTCATTGCGGCGGTCGCGCTGATCGTGTTCTCGCCGAACCTCTATTGGAATCTGACCAACAGCTTCGCCACCGCAGGGCATCTGGCCAAGAACGCGCATTGGTATGACGCGAGGTTCAGCGTTGCGAGCCTGATCGATTTCTTGGGCGGGCAGTTCGGTGTCTTCGGGCCGGTCACGCTGGGCCTCTATTTCTACGGCGTCTGGCGCGTGCTGTCGGGCCGCGACCGCACCGATGCGTCGCGTCTGCTCCTCTGCCTGTCGCTGCCGCCGCTCTTCCTCATCATGATCCAGGCGTTCATTTCGGAAGCCAATGCCAATTGGGCGGCTACGGCCTATATCGCCGCCGTGCCGTTCGTGGCCTGGCTGATCGTTGATCGTCTGCCCGCGTGGGGACCCATGGTCGCCCTCGCACCGAACGTCGTCATCGCGGTGGTCATTGCCGTGTTCACGGTGTCGCCAGCCGCAGTGGACGCGGCCGGGATGGCCAATGCCTATAAGCGCCTGCATGGCTGGCGTGAGTTGGGTGCGCAGGTGGCGGCCCAAGCTGAGACGAATCACGACACGGCCATCGTCGCCGACAACCGCAACGTGGTGGCTTCGCTGCTTTATTATGCGCGTCCCCGTAACGTGCCCGTGTTCATCTGGGACCGAGACCTTGTGAACAACAACCATTTCGACATGACCATGCGGCTGACGCCTGACATCGCCGGGCCGATGCTGCTGGTGACGGATCGCGAAGACCCCAAGACCGAGTTGGCGACCTTCGGCTCGTCACGACTCATCGGCCATATCGACGTTGCTTTGGGCCGCAACCGTAGGCGCGACACCTACCTTTATGACGTGGATAAGTATCGGGGGCCGGATAGCGCGACCCCTAAGCCCAAAGCAAAGTCCGCCGGTAAAAATCGCTCATAAGCCAATCGCGCCAAGGGTATCGCTCGCCGCGCTGTCGTGCGGGCGAATGTGGAAAATCCCCCACGCAAGGCCTGCACTTTCAAAGACATCACACGGCTTCGACGGCGTGCTGCCCAAAGTGCGCATCGCAACATAGGCGCACGCCATCGCGCCTCGGTCTGCATTCGAACATGCTGCTCGCATCGCACGCAGCGATGTGAAACGCGCGATGGCAGCAGACATGCCTCGATAGTTTCTCTTGACGAATTTCAATCAGCGCATATTCCTATTGCGCCCAGCCGGGCCGTTTGATGGACGGGTCCATAGGGGACGTCGAGGTCCGGCAGTGAGAGCGTCATGAGACGACGATGAGCCTCGAGCTTGTACGGGGGCGCGATCTTCGCCCTCCGTCGCGGCGCGAAAACGCCAAGCCGGTAGCCGTCACCGGTAATTCCGAACAACAGAACGGCCTAGAACTTCCGCAATCGCTTACGAGGAAACGGGCCCTAAGCTTTCCTGTCGGTTCCGACACAAGGGCTTTTTACCGTCGCCTATATCCTGACACGTCCACCGTCGAGTGGAACGATTGGCGCTGGCAACTTCGTACGCGCATTCGCACGCTCGAAGATCTGGAGCGGGTTTTCGTTCTGTCCGAATCGGAACGCGCTGCTGTCGCGGGCCACACCGGCTCGTTGCCTGTCGGCATCACGCCGTATTACGCGAGCTTAATGGCGCGCTCGGACGCCACCGAGCCGTTGCGCCGCACACACATCATGGTCGGCGACGAATATGTCCGCCTACCCGGCGAAGAAGACGATCCCTTGGGCGAAGACCACGACACGGTCGTGCCGGGCCTTGTGCATCGTTATCCCGACCGCGTGCTGTTTCTCACCACCGGCACCTGCTCGACCTATTGCCGCTACTGCACGCGCTCGCGTCTGGTCGGCAATCCGGGCGGAGAATATCAGTTCAACGTCCGCAATTGGGACAAGGCGCTCGCCTATCTCGAAGAGCACTCGGAAGTGCGCGACGTGCTGCTTTCGGGCGGCGATCCGCTGACCATCGGCGACGACAAGCTCGACTATCTTCTGGGCCGGTTGCGCGCCATCAAGCACATCGAATTCGTTCGCATCGGCACCAAGGTGCCCGTGGTCTTGCCGCAGCGCATCACCAAGGATCTGGTGAAGATGCTGCGCAAGCATCATCCGCTGTGGATGAGCATCCACTTCACCCATCCGAAGGAACTGACG
>CAIYRG010000167.1 GCA_903928515.1 uncultured Alphaproteobacteria bacterium
ACCGTCCTGCAGGGCGGCACTGTCCACTTTGGCGACAAGACGGCTGGACCGCGCCAGCGCTTCACCATCGAGGCCGGTCCGCGCACCGACGTTGAGCAACTCCTGGGGCGTGGCGCGCGAGTGCTTGCCCCGGCCACCGCAAACCTGGAGGCCAAGTTCCTTCTGCAAAGGATGAAGACCGCGCTTCAACGCGCCGATAACACTGGTGGTGATGCCGGACGAATGCCAATCCATGCCCATGACGGCGCCGAACGACTGAAACCAGAATGGGCTCGCCAGCCGGCGCATGAATTCATCGCGGCCATAATGAAGAATGACGGCCTCTGTGATGACGGCGCCAAGGCGCGCCATGCGAGTAGCCAGCCATGGGGGGACGCGGCCGCCATGAAGCGGAAGATCAGCGATACCGGCCTTGCGGGTCATGTCTGTCCCATAAGCCCGAACCTAGGCTTTTCAGGATGAGAACACAACGGGAACAACCGCGGCCCGCTGCGGGCCGCACTAACCGACCATTGTCATAAGAAGCGTTCTGAAAGCACACGCCAATGCACCCATACGAAGCCGTACAATAGCCATATGTTCAGTGCACATTCTCCTCAACCAAGGAGCGTCACATGAAGCCAAGCCCAACCTTCGCCCTCCTCCCACTTAAAAGAGGCACACTCGCGCTCTGCATGCTGGCCGGCATCGCAGGCTGCACCACCAATGGCGTATCTGTCGTTCGGAACGAGGAGAGCGGATTCTTCAGTTCCTCAGAATACGGCAGCGACGTTTCCAAGGGCGACGTGCCGGTCTACGTCGCCGGCACCACCTTCAATCAGGACCCGAAGGCCTTCGTCGATAAGGTCGTCTCCGACATGCAGGGTTCGGACTGGAATCCGCACGCGCACTTCACCGGCACGCCGGGACCTAATACCTCGCGCATCTATTCCTATGCCCTCGCCTTCGGCGATCCGAGCGTGACCGGCGCCAACCTGTGCTCGGCAACCGACAAGCCGCATTATGCTGCGTCCGGTTATCCCGCCGGGGCGTACCCGATGGGGACAAGCGTACGAGCGCCATCTAATGCCACCACACCCAATGCGGCCGGAGTGACTCTGGTAGCGGCGCTCTGCCGTTACGACAAATCGACCAGCGCGGTGACCGCCCGTTCCGACGCCACCGGACCGAACGATCCGAAATTCCGCGAGCTCGTGCGCACAGCCATGCTGCAACTGACGCAGCCTAACCAGTTCAACGTCCAGCATCCGGGCGATGACGAAGGCGGTTCGTCGGGCGGCAGCAACAACAATTAGACCCATCGACACTTGATCGTGATCGCCCAGGTTGTGAACTTTTATTCACGATCTGGGCGATCTCTTTTCGATAGGCCGGGAACAATGCGAACGCCGGACCGTTGCCTTGCAACGGAGGTGTTCTCATGGCTGAAATTGCGGTTCTCGATCAGACGAAAACAGCGGACTTCACGCTGCGAAAGCGCATAGCAATCGTCACCGGATCCGATTCCGGAATCGGCCAGGCGGTGGCCCTTGCACTGGCGCATGAAGGCGCCGACGTCACGGTGACATTCCACACCGATGAAGCCGGAGCTTCCTCCACTGCCGACGGCATCGTCAAAGCCGGCCAAAAGTCCATGGTCCAAAGGCTCGATGTCACCAACGAACAGAGCGTGGCGGAGCTTTTCGAGATGACGGCGGAGAAACTCGGGACGCCGGACATTCTGGTGAACTGTGCAGGCATCGGCGCCGGCGGAACGGACGTTGCAGACTTGACGGCCGAAGCGTTCGACCGCGTCGTCAAAGCC
>CAIYRG010000168.1 GCA_903928515.1 uncultured Alphaproteobacteria bacterium
AATTATCCTTCCGGTCGATCACCAATTAAAGAAGCAGACCTCTATCCGCTTTTGTCTAAATATCTTTGGTCAGAGTGGAATATCTACTCGAAAAGAATCGACGAAAAGAAGTCCGCAAATAGACAAGGTCCCAAAGGAAACGAATGGTTGTACCCTGACGTTGTTGGAATGGAAGATTTAACGAGCGATTGGCACGATGAGATCAAAGGCGTTGTCAAAGAGTACGCTGATAAGAAGACACGGCTTTGGTCATTTGAAGTAAAAGTTCTGCTGAATCGCTCGAACATTAGAGAGTCTTTTTTTCAAGCAGTTTCGAATTCATCGTGGGCAAACATTGGCTACCTCGTGACGTCGGAAATAGAAGGCGCCACAACGATGAAAGAGCTTCGGATGTTATTTTGCCTTCATGGAATTGGATTGATTAGAATTGACGTTGAAAACCCTGCCGAGAGCGAAGTGTTGATTCCCGCCCGTGAAAGGCCAGACGTCGATTGGGCGACTTGCAATCGCCTTGCGCATGAAAATAAGGATTTCTTGCAGTTCGTAAAACTAGTCCGCCAATTTCATCAGACTGGAGACCCACGTCTGAATGATTGGGATGTCAAAAATATATCGTGAGCAGTATAGCTTGATCTGTCTGGTTGTGAGTTCTTACACCGCTTGTCCGGCGCACCAGCCTGATGACCAGGCCCATTGGAAATTGTAGCCGCCGAGCCACCCGGTCACGTCCACGACTTCGCCGATGAAATAGAGACCCGGCACGTCTTTCGCAGCCATGGTCTTGGAATCCAACGCATGCGTGTCGACGCCGCCCAGCGTCACTTCCGCTGTGCGGTAGCCCTCAGACGATTTCGGGCGCACGCGCCAGAAATTCACAGCATCCTGAATCCGGTGCATCCGCACGTCCGACAGATCGGCCAGCGTGCCGTATCGGCCTTCTTCATCGGCAATCAGTTTCGCCAACCGCTTGGGCAGATGTTCCGACAGCACCGTCGCCAATATCTGCTTGCCGTTGGTTTTGCGCGCGGTGCGCAGCATCTCAAAGGCGTTGATCGAGGGCAGCATGCCGATTTCGATCTCCTGGCCTTCGCGCCAATACGATGAAATCTGCAGAATGGCCGGGCCGCTAAGCCCGCGATGCGTGAACAGCATCGCTTCTTCGAAGCTCGCGCCTGCGTATTGCACATGCACCGGCAAGCTCACGCCCGCGAGCGGCACCAGCCGCTCCAAATCGGAGGCTTCCAGCACCATCGCCACAAGAGCAGGGCGCGTGTCGGTGACCGGAACGCCAAACTGCGCGGCCAGCCTGTGCCCGAAATCGGTGGCGCCCATCTTCGGAATGGATTTGCCACCCGTCGCGACGACGAGCGATTGGCACAGTATGGGCCGCGCATTCGACGACAGATGCACAACAAATCCCGCATCGGTCTTTTCGGCGCGCGTCACGGATGTGCCGACGCGCAGCTCCACCTTGGCATCGCGCATTTCGGCCAACAGAAGATCAACGATCTGTTGGGCGGAGCCATCGCAGAACAACTGCCCCAGAGTCTTCTCGTGATAGGCGATGCCGTAACGCTCCACCAACGCGATGAAGTCGTCGGCCGTGTAACGATTGAGCGCAGAGATGCAGAATTGCGGATTCTGCGAAATGAAATTGTCGGGGCCCGCGTTTAGATTGGTGAAGTTGCAGCGTCCGCCGCCCGAGATGCGAATCTTCTCGCCAGGACTTGCGGCATGATCGACAACAAGCACCGAGCGCCCGCGCGCGCCGGCCTGTGCGGCGCACATCATACCCGCGGCGCCCGCGCCGATCACGACAACATCTCGCCGGTCCACCGCGAGTCTCCCTCAAACGGCTTGTCTAACCGGCGGCCTTCGGCGGTTTGCCCCCGAACTTCTTCTCACCAGATCTTGGCTTGCCGTCAAACTTCGGCTTGCCACCGAATTTGTTGTCACCAAATTTCGGTTTGCCGCCGAATTTCGGTTTGCCTGCATAGGGCGGTTTGTCGCCGGAATTCTTCTCACCAAATTTATGCTTGCCCGCATAAGGCGGTTTGCCTTCGACGCGCGCGGCTTGCGCCGGTGCGCCTTCGCCGCGCGGCTTGCCTTCGCCCTTGGGCTTCCACTCACCCTTCGGTTTCCAGTCGCCTTTGGGTTTCCAATCGCCCTTGGGTGCGTCGCTCTTTGAGGCGTCGCTCTTGGGCTTCCAGTCGCTTTTGTCCTTCCAAGGCGCTTTGCCGGATGGCGGGCCCTTGGGTTTGTGCGAAGAGATGCGGGCGTTGGGTTTGTCGCCCGGCGGTGAGGATGCCTCGATCTGCCCATCGCCGTGCGGTGCGTTGCGCGCGGCTTCGGCAAAGCGTTCAGCCACTTCCGCGTCGATCTCGAACTTCGTCTCGGTGTCGAAGATGCGGATGGAGCCGATATCCTGCTTCGTCACTTTGCCCTTGCGGCAAATCAACGGCACCAGCCATTTCGGATCGGCGTTCTTTTCGCGGCCCACATCGAGGCGGAACCACACGCCGTTCATCGGCGCGCGGCCACCCTTCGGGCCGCGATCTTCAAACCGGTTGTTGCGCGGCTCGCGCGTGTCGCGGCTCTCGATTCCCTCGCGCGGGCTGCGTTTGCTGCGCTGTTCTTCGCGGCGCGCATTGCCTTTGTCGTTGGCCCCGCCCGGATCGGTGAGGTCTTCGGCGGCCGGCAATTGCGCGCGGTGCAGGCGCACCAAGGCGGCAGCCAGATCTTCCGCCGTGCGGTGTTCCAACAACGCCTTGGCGAACACGAGATCATCCTCGCGGGCGGGCTCGGTCAGAATGGGATTTTGCAGGAAGCGTTCCTGATCCAGCAAACGGATCGCATCGGGTGAGGGCGCATCGCTCCACTCGGCGGTGATGCGGGCCTGACTGAGCAATTGCGTGGCGCGGCGGCGATAGGCCGGCGTCACCAGCAATACGCTGACGCCTTTGCGGCCCGCGCGGCCCGTGCGCCCGCTGCGATGTTGCAGAACTTCGGGATCGTTGGGCAGTTCGGCGTGAATCACGAGGCCCAGCTGCGGCAGGTCGATGCCGCGCGCCGCCACGTCGGTGGCGACGCAAACGCGGGCGCGGCCATCGCGCAAGGCCTGCAGCGCCTGGTTGCGTTCGCCTTGGCTCAATTCGCCCGATAGCGACACGGTGGAGAAGCCGCGTTCCAGCAGCATCGCCTGAAGATGGCGGACGGTTTCGCGTGTGTTGCAGAACACCAGCGCACTGGGCGATTCCACGAAGCGCAGCACGTTGACGACGGCATGTTCGATGTCATGCGCGGCAATGCGCATGATCCTGTATTCGATATCGGCGTGCGCGCGTTCCTCGCCCGAGGCCTGAATACGGAACGCGTCGCGCTGATAATGCTTCGCGATATGCGTGATGGCTTTGGGGAGCGTGGCCGAGAACAGCAGCGTGCGGCGTTCTTCGGGCGTGGTCTCCAGGATGAATTCGAGATCCTCGCGAAAGCCGAGGTCCAGCATTTCGTCGGCTTCATCGAGAACCAGCGCCTTGAGGCTGGAGACGTTCAAGCCGCCGCGTTCCAAATGGTCGCGCAGGCGTCCAGGGGTTCCCACCACAATATGTGCGCCATCGGCGAGCTGCCGCCGTTCCGCGCGCGGGTCCATGCCGCCGACGCAAGACACAATTTTCGCCTGTGCGTATTGATACAGCCAGGTGAGTTCGCGCTGCACCTGCATCGCCAATTCGCGGGTCGGCGCCACGATCAGCGCCAGGGGCGCACCAGGCCGGCCGAAGAATTCGGCCTCGGGCAGCAGCGTTTCCGCGATCGCCAATCCATAGGCCACGGTTTTGCCCGAGCCGGTTTGCGCCGAGACCAGAAGGTCGCGGTCTGCGGCCTCCAGCTCCAGCACGGCGGCCTGAACCGGCGTGAGGTCGGTATAGGCGCGCTCGGCGAGCGCGCGGGAAAGTGAAGGATTTATAGAAGGAATTGCCAAAACGGACCGCGCCTGTTGGGTGGGGGAACATCCGCCTTCGCGGATGCGGGGGAGTTCCTACCCTATTTTTCGGCCAAAGGCTGTGAAATTGCGTCACACCGGGCAATAGGAACCGGGTAAACACGGGCTTGCGCCTGAAAAGGCTTGAGATTGTTCCCGTGCCGCGCGCACGGCCCCATTCGGAGATGATGATGGAATATCGCACACTTGGACGCAGCGGCATCAAAGTGTCGCCCATCTGTCTCGGCACCATGATGTTCGGCCAGCAGACGGACGATGCCACGGCGGAGCGCATTGTCGCCCGCGCGTTCGAGCAGGGCGTGAACTTCCTTGACACGGCGAACGTCTACAATGGCGGCAAGTCGGAAGAGGTGGTGGGACGGCTGATCGCGCCCAATCGCCGCAAATGGATTTTGGCGACGAAATTCGGCGGCGGCTCCAGCCGGGGCGACAACGCCAATGCCGCCTCGCGTCTGAACATCATCAATTCGGTGAAAGACAGCTTGAAGCGGCTGAAAACCGATTACATCGACCTGATCTACCTGCATGTGGAAGATCGCGTGACGCCGGTCGACGAAACGGTGGCAGCGCTTGGCGATCTGATCCGTGCGGGCGACATCCGCTATTGGGGGCTGTCAAACCATCGCGCCTGGCGCATCGCGGAATATAGCTCGGTGGCCGACAGATTGGGCGTGCCGCGGCCCATCGCCAGCCAGCCGTTGTACAATCTCGCCAACCGCCAGCTGGAGATCGAACATCTCACCGCGTGCGACTATTACGGTCTCGGTGTGGTGCCTTACAGCCCGCTGGCGCGCGGCGTGCTGACGGCGAAATACGAACCGGGCGCTACGCCCGATGCGGGCACGCGCATGGGGCGCGGCGACAAGCGCATCCAGCAGACCGAATATCGCGCGGAAAATCTTTCGCTGGCGCAAGAGATCAAACATCACGCCGAAGCGCGCGGCATCACCGCCAGCCAGTTCGCCTTCGCCTGGGTGCTGAACAACCGTTTCATCACCTCGGCCATTGCGGGCCCGCGCACCCTGGAGCAGTGGGAAGACTACATCCCGGCGCTCGATTACAAATTCACCGCCGAAGACGAAGCGCTGGTCGATCGTTTTGTGACGACGGGGCATCCTTCGACGCCAGGCTATAACGATCCCGCACATCCCTATCTGGGCCGGGTGCCGCGCTAAAGCGATTGGTCGGGTCCGAGCATGTTGTGCACGTTCAGGGCTTGGCGTGTTTGATGATTTTGTATTGGGTCGAATATCTGTAGGCCGCAAAGATCGCGATGCCATAAAAAATCAGGTCCATCGCGCCTGCGTTCGCTGTCATCAGTCGCGTGGCGAGATCTGAATCCATGTTGGCGAGCACATCGCTGATCGGGCGAGCATTGGCCTTGGCGTAGAAGATGACGGCGCTCAGGAAATTCCCCAGCGCGCATCCCAACAATGCACACGCCACGGCCCAGTACCGGAACTTGTCTTCGAGACCTTTGCCGGTGATCCGAATTGCTTTTGCCACAAGATAGCCGACGGCGATGGCCATCAATCCTAGCTTCATTTGCGTCAGCGCGGCGACCATAGCCCACAGCAATGCGGAGCCTATCGCTGCCGCGAGTCCCGCCGCCACGGCCAACGAGAAGTTCTGCTCGCTGGCGATTTTCGTGATGCTGATTTTGCCGGGCGGGTTCTCAGTCGATGCCATGGGTGTCTTCCTTACTCTTAAGCAGAGCTATCGGATGCCGGCGTGCGGTTGAAGAGGGAATGATCATGGCGGCATTTGAAGCTAGGGGCTTTCGCGGGAACCGGGGCTGTTGGCAGCCGTTCTTCTGCGGACGTTCGAGAAGGGATGAAGATGCCTAAATTGCTGGAAGGCTCGTGCCGCTGTGGGGCGGTGAAATTCTCGGTGCAGAGCCATACGCCCTATCCCTATCAGCTTTGCTATTGTTCGATCTGCCGCAAGACGGCGGGTGGCGGCGGCTTCGCCATCAA
>CAIYRG010000169.1 GCA_903928515.1 uncultured Alphaproteobacteria bacterium
CAGGCTCGGGCGGCAGCGGCGCGATCTCCACGCCCTCCTCTACCAACTCCTTCACCTCGGACGCCGTGGCTTCGCCGTAGATGTGGCGTTCCTCGGCTTCGCCGTAGTGAATCTTGCGCGCTTCTTCGGGGAACGACGGCCCGACATAATCGGCGTTGTCTTCGACGTATTTGCGGTAGCCCGCCATGAACTGGCGAATCTGCTGCTGCGTCGGCTCCGGGTGGCCCTTCTTCTTCGTCACCGAGGTTTTCACCGACGGCGCCATGATCGCTTTCTGAATCGCGGTGTCGCCGCATATCGGGCAGGCCAGCGCATGCGCCTTCTCTTGCGCGTCGTAGGTGGCGGAATCTTTGAACCAGCCCTCGAACTCATGATCGTGCGTGCAGATGAGATTGTAGGTGATCATTGGGGCGCGCGGAACGGACGGTCATGCTGCAGCGATGGCAGCTTCCCGCGAATTTTTCCGATCTCCGCAAAATCGATTTCGGCGGCGATCACGCCGGGTTCATCGGCACTGCCTTCGGCGAGGATTTCACCCCACGGCGACACGATCAGACTGTGGCCATAGGTTTTGCGGCCGTTGACGTGCTCGCCGCCTTGCGCCGGCGCCATGATGAAGCACTCGTTCTCGATCGCGCGGGCGCGCAGCAGTATATGCCAATGGGCCTTGCCGGTGGGCACGGTGAACGCGGAAGGTACGGTGATGAGTTCGGCTCCGGCCTTGGCGAGCGCGCGATAGAGTTGCGGGAAGCGCAGATCGTAACAGATGGTGAAACCCACCCGCGCCCAAGGCAGGTTCGCGATCACGGCCTCAATGCCCGCTTCGACCGTGCGGGATTCGCGATAGCTTTCGCCCGAAGCGACTTCGACGTCGAACAAATGCACCTTGTCGTAATGCGCGACGGTCTTGCCGTCCGGCGCAAATAGATACGAGCGGTTTGCCGTCTTTGTGTCCGACACCTTGATGGCGAGTGATCCCGCCATCAGCCAGATATTCAAATCCTTCGCGAGTGCTGCGAATGCCGGCAGCGTGGGGTCATCTTTCTCGGCGAAGGTCTTTTCCAGTTTCGCGCCGCCATCGGGCGCCATCAGATTCGTGTTCTCAGGCGTGGCGATAAATTTCGCGCCGTCGCGCGCGGCCTGTTTGATGAGGCTGGTGGCGGTGTCGATGTTCTCGCGCATGTCGTCGGTGCAGCGAAGCTGCACGCAGGCGACCTTCATTTTGCGGTCCATCGATACTGTGCCGGACATGAAGGGTCAGCCGTTCGCTTGCAGCAGCGGATCGAGCTTGCCCGCGCGGTCGAGCGCATAGAGATCGTCGCAGCCGCCGACATGGGTGTCGCCGATGAAAATTTGCGGCACGGTGTAACGGCCGCCGGCTTTGGCGATCATGCTGTCCCGCAGATCCGCATCGCGGGAGACATCGACCTCCTCCCAGGTGACGCCCTTGCGCTCCAAAAGCCGTTTGGCCTGGACGCAGTAGGGGCAGATCGGGGTCGTATACATCGTGACTTGGGGCATTGGCGGGTCCTGAACGCAACGCGACGGTCCTTTATATAGGGTGCCGGCGCGGCGCGGCTAGAGTGGCGTAACGGATGGGGCAACGTTCAGGCCGGTTTCACCACCCGTGCGAGCGTCAGCACATTCACTTCCGCCGCCCCGGCCCGTTTTAAGGCACGAGCGCAGGCATTCAGCGTGGCGCCGGTGGTGAACACATCGTCCAGCAGCAAAATTCGGCGGTCCTTGATTCGGGGTTTTGCCTCTGGCGGCACGGCGAAGGCGCCGAGCACATTGCGCCGCCGCGCCTTGGCCGTAGGCATGGCGCCCTGGCTCGGCGTCGGCCGCTTGCGGCGCAGGACCAGCGGATCGCAGGCTACGCCGGAAAGCAGCGACAGGCGCGCACCGAGGATGGCAGCCTGATTGTACCGCCGCTTCCACAGACGCCAGCGATGCAGCGGCACCGGCACAATGAGGTCGGTTTCCGCAAGAAGCCCCTGCCCGGTGCGTTCCAGCCATGCGCCAAAAGCTGGGGTGTGATGCAAGCGATCATGCTTGAAAGCGATGATGAGGCCTTTGGAGGCATCATCATAACGCATCAAGGCACGGGCCTGCGCGAAGGCATGCGGCTGCGCGTGACAGGGCCCACACACCGTTTCGCCGCCCGGATCGATATCGAACGGCGTGCCGCATTTTACGCACACCGCACCATCCAGAAAGGCGATCTCACTCCAGCACGCCGCGCAAAGCGAATGGGCGTGGCGGACACGCGCGCGGCATTTGAGGCAGAGCGGCGGAAACAGCAGATCGAGCGCAGCCCTCAGCAACTGCCCAACCGGGATACGTGGCAGCGCCCGCCGCGATACCGGGTCTGGATTGCCGGATGTTTCCTCAATTTCCACCATACCGCCATATTGCGGCCGATCATGGCGCGCCTATGGCGGCGCCATGGTAATCTCGTGGTGTGGACCAATCTCGTGATAGGTTGCGGCCTGCTATATATTTTCGGACCGAAACTTGCGACGCTTCTTGAGAACCCTGCTGGCTTTGACCGCCTTCGTCGCGCTTGTGCCGGCGCACGCACATGCCCAATCGCAGGAAGATATCGGATGGTGCCTGAGCACCGAGGCCACGCCTGAACAGACCATCGCGGGCTGTACCGCGATGATCAATTCGGGACGTTTCTCCGCACATGACATGTCGAACTTCTACGACAATCGTGGCATCGCTTTCGTCGATACGATGCAATACGACAAGGCGCGCGAGGATTTCACCAAAGCCGTCACTCTCAACGGCGAGAATGTGCAGGCGCTTGGCAATCGCGCCGGCATATACATTCTGCAGCACGATTTCGACGACGCACTGAAAGACCTCGCCGAGGCCGTGAAGATCAAACCCGATTACGCGCAGGCCTATTACGATCGCGGCGAAACCTATTCGCGCATGGGCCAATACGAACGAGCGGTCGAAGATTACGACCAAGCCGTCAAATTGGACCCCGACAATCCGGCGGTCTTGAACGGGCGTTGCTGGAATAAGGCGATCATCGGAAAACTCGCCGATGCGTTGGAGGATTGCAACCAATCGCTCAAGCTGGTGCCGAACCGGCTGAACACGCTCGATAGCCGCGGGCTTGTGTATCTGAAGCTCAAGAAAATCGACGCGGCGCTGGCCGATTACAACACCGTGTTAAAGCAAGACCCGATGATCGACAGCTCGCTCTATGGGCGCGGTCTGATCCGGCACATGAAGGGTGACAAGATTGGTGGCGATGCCGACATCGCCGCCGCCAAGGCTATCACGCCGGATATCGCGGAAATGTTCGCCACATGGGGCGTGAGCGCGAAGTGAGTGGCGTTCCCCGCATCTTCGACCGCGAACTGTACCGCGCCCGTCGTGTGCGCGCTGCTGCGCGGAACGCAGAAACGCCGCTGGCGGATGAGGCGGCCGACGCGCTGGCCGAACGTTTGGCTGCGGTGAACCGGCGTTTTGAAAACGCTCTGGATTTGAATTCCCGTGTGGGCTCTGCCGGACCGCTGCGCGCGCTGGCGCAATCCTGGACGGTAGCGACACCCGACGCAGTGGACGAAGAACACCTGCCCTACGCGCCGGAAAGTTTCGACCTCGTGGTCAGCACGCTGTCGCTGCATGCGGTGAACGATCTGCCAGGCGCGCTGGCGCAAATTCGCCGCGTGCTGAAACCCGATGGATTGTTCTTGGGCGCTCTCTTCGGCGGCGAAACGCTCACCGAATTGCGCCAAGCCTTTGCGGCGGCCGAAGTGGAAACGCGCGGCGGGGCATCGCCGCGCGTCGCGCCCTTTGCAGAGGTTCGCAGCCTTGGTGGATTGTTGGGCCGCGCGGGCTTCGCCCTGCCCGTCGCCGATATGGAGCGCACCATCATCCGCTACAGCGATCTGGCGCGGCTGTTTTCCGATTTGCGCGCCCTGGGCGAAACGAATGTTCTGGCGGAACGGAGTTTAAGCCTCCTATCGCCACGCACGCTGACGGCGCTGACACGAAGTTACATTGATAAATTTTCTGAAGGCGGCAAGCTGCGCGCGACGTTCGATATCGTCTATCTCACCGCCTGGGCGCCGCATGAAAGCCAGCAGAAAGCTTTGAAGCCCGGCAGCGCCAAGATGCGGTTGGCAGACGCGCTTGGCGTGGCGGAAACGCCGGCGGGTGAACCGACAGGACGATAAACCCAAGATCGGGATCGTCGTTTCCGTTGGCCGCGATGCAACGCTCCCCGAGCAGGCCAAGCCCGACCCAGATTAGAGGCGGGGTTTGTAGTCTAACTCAGAAATGCCGCTGTCATACAGACGATTACGCAAAGATATTGCGGCTGGCTACTTTGCGTGCGGCACGTGCCATCCCATCCTTCCCCCCATAAATGAGGGTGTGACAAGGGGGAAGTATGCGGCGGGATGTTGCACAAGATGTGCAGCGGTTACCGGAGGACGTGCATGTCACGACTCCGAAGCTGTTGGCGTTGGCGAAATTCTGGTGCGAGTTGTCTGAGTACGGTCGCTTACCCGCACGAAGCGAATTCACGCCTCAAAATTTGAGAGCTTGGCTCGGTCATATCGCTTTGGTGAACGTTTCCGAGGCGCCGCGCCGTTTCCGCGTTCGCCTGATGGGCGAAAAACTCGTGAGCTATGCCGAGCGCGATTTCACCGGCCTGTGGCTCGATGAATGTCTTCCCGTAGAAGCACAGGATGGAGTGCTGCGTCCGCTGCGCGCATGTTGCGATGCGCGCGAACCGGTTTACGACAATCTCGCCTACATCATTCCCGGCCTCAATCGTTGCTATCTGCACCGGCTGTATCTTCCCTGCGCGGAAGACGGCGAAAACATCGACACCGTCATGGTTGGTGCTTACGAGATGGACGCGCCACCGCACTAAGAGATAGTCGTTTCGCTAGGGCGCTGCGCGCCTTCGCAGCTTTTCTAGGTCGCTTCGCTCCTAAAAAAAGCTAGCGAAAAATACCCGCCGGACGTCTCCGGCGGGTATTGAAGTTGTGGGTGATGGAATACGCGAAAACCTAAGCGGTGATCGCCAAAGACGATCCGGGTTTGCTGGTGGCGTTGCTCGCCATCGCGCTGTTGAAGCCCGAAAGCAACGGCGAGTAGAATCCGCTGCCGTCCGATTGCTGAAGCTGCGAAACGATGCTGGCGAACGGTGACGACGACAGACTTGCGCTGCTGCCCAATCCTGCTACCGCCAGCATCGGGTCGGTTGCTGTGCTATCGGTGCTTGTGCCATTGGCGTTTGTGGTGGTGCCATCGGCATTCACCGCACTCAGCAATTGATCGGCCAGATCCTGGCCCGATCCAGAGCCGTGATGGTGATGATGGCCATGCGCGCCGCCGGCACCCGGAGGTGCGGCCGGTGCCTGGCTCGCCAGCTGCGCTTCGGTAATCCCGCCCGCTGCGCTGCCTGCGCTGCCGGCTCCACTAAGCATCGTATAGAGATTGTCGGCTTCGGTCTGCGTGCCGCCCTGTTTCTGGATGTACTGCTCCAGCTCGGATTGTGACACCGAACCGTTGCCATCCGTATCCATCGCCGAAAATAGGTTCTGGACGGGATTGGCTGTTGTTGACGTTGTGGAGGTTGTGGCCGCCGTCGCCGCGCCGGCACCCGCCGATTGCTGCTGCGCGATCAATGCGCCCAGCACCATCGAACTCAAACTGGGTGTCGTGGTGCCGGTAAGGCTGTTGCTGCTCGTGCTGCTGTCTGTCGTATCGTCACCATTCTGGCAGGAGGATGCCGTCGCTGGCGTGCTGCCGGCGGCGGTTGTCGTGGCGGCAGGATTCTGCAGCCGCGACAGAAGCGCCGCGAGCATTTGTGATGCTCCCGGATTGCTTCCGATTCCCGCAATGGACATGAATGAACGCTCCTGTGTGGCCGCGCAACGAAGGCGTGGCTTTTACAGGCAAGCAGAATACGTGCCGCGCGGCGTTGCGGTTTACCGCGGCTTTTCGCGCAGATTGTCTGTCGGCAAAGTCACAAACCGGGAAAAAGACGCGCCGCTAGGAAAATTTGACCGGGTGAAAACGCCCCTTAAGGCCGGCCGCCTTGCGGATGGTGATAGCCCTTTGTCATCTCGATTTTCACATCGCCTGCGGCGTCCGTGTGATCGCTCACCGTGGCGCCGACATCGCGCGCGACCACATCGGTGTGGCATACCACGTTGCCGCGTTCATCGGCCGGGAATTGGTGCAGCATGCAGTTGTGGCCGTCGGCATCCCACCACCACGTGCCAGCCTGCATGGGGCCGGGGCCGTCGCCGACGCGGCCAAATTCCTGATAGGTGTGATCGGCGTTGTAATAGGTGTAACGCACGCGTGCGCCGGATTTTTTTCCGGTGGCCCCGATGTTGAACTCGAACGTGTTGCCGTAATAATTCTTCATGATCGTCAGTTCGTCGCGCGGGCGCTTGTCGGCGCTGGATGCGCTGGACGGCTTCTTGAAGCGCAGTACGAAATGATCGGCTCTGTCCTGATCGGCCCAACGTCCGCCGACGGGTTTGGTCTTGTCATCGGAGGCATTGGCGAGAATATCGCTCTCGCCATCGAGCACGAAGCCC
>CAIYRG010000170.1 GCA_903928515.1 uncultured Alphaproteobacteria bacterium
AGAATATAGCTGGCACTGGATCTTTCTCATCAACATCGTGCCGGGCGTGTGCGTGGCCGCAATCGTGGCGGGCTTTGTGCGGGTGGGAGCGCCCGACCTCTCGGTGCTGCGCCGGATCGACTACGGCACGATGCTGCTGATGGCGCTGTTTCTGGCGATGCTCGAGATCGTGCTCAACGAAGGCCCGCGTCACGATTGGCGTGGCGCCTATGTCTTTTCGCTGGCGGGCATTTGCGCCGCGTCGGGCGCGCTGGGCATTTGGCGGGCGCTGCGCCATCGCAGCCCGTTCATCGATCTGCGGCGCTTTCGGAAGCTGTCCTTCTCCATCGGCTGCGCCTTCAGCTTTGTGCTGGGCTTCGGCCTCTATGGCTCCATCTATCTCCTGGCGCTGTTCTTGGGCCTGGTGCGCGGCCACACGCCGCTGCAGGTTGGGGAAATCATGGTGGTCACGGGCGTGGCGCGCCTCGCCATGGCCCCCGTCGCCGCCTATCTCGAAGTGCGCGTGAATGCCCGGCTGCTCACCGCCATCGGCTTTGGTATGTTTGGCGTGGGTGTGTTCCTCAATGGCTTCACCACGAACCACACCGACTTTCACGGGTTGTTCTGGCCGCAAGTGCTCCGTGGCGTTGCCATGATGCTGTGCCTTTTGCCAGCCACGCGGTTGGCGTTGGACGGCTGGCCGCCCGAAGATGTCGCCGACGCCAGCGCCCTGTTCAACCTGATGCGCAATCTCGGCGGCGCCATTGGCATTTCTGTGATCGACACGATTGTCACGCAGCGCACGCCGATTCACGCCGCCGCGCTTGTCACCCAATTGCAGGCCGGCAATCCCCACGCCGCGCGGATGATCGGGATGTCGACCAAGAATTTTCACAACCAGCCGATGCCCGACGATGCGATGGCGAGTGCCTTCCTCGAACCGCTGGTCCGGCACGGCGGCCTGACCGAATCCATGAACGAATGCTGGTTCGTGATGGCCGCTTTGTTCTTCCTGTCGCTGCTGATGCTGCCGGCCATCGGGCGCAAGCGCTAACGTGGTATAGTTCGCACAAATCGGACATGGGGGGAAACATGCAAACGATCGAGCGGCGGAAATTCCTGGCAGGCGCGGGCGCGCTCGGTGCGGCGGCTTTCGCGGGAAATAGCGTCGGCCTTGCGGCGGCGGCCAAGCCGCGTCGGATCGATGTTCATCACCACTACACGCCGCCCGCCTATCTCGCCTACACGAAGAAATATCAATCGCCTAGCGCGCCGCGCGCCAGTGGCATGAACACGGGCTCCGCCTATCCGGGATGGACGCTGGACGCCGATTTGGCCGATATGGATGCCAGCGGTGTCGAGATCGCGCTCCTGTCGATGACGACGCCTGGGTTCCTTTCGGGCGAGCGCGATGAGATTCGGGCCGTGGCGCGGGCCTGCAACGAATATGCGGCCGATTTGAAGCGCGACCATCGCGGCCGTTTCGGCAGCTTCGCCACGTTGCCCATGCGTGACACCGACGGCGCTCTGCTGGAGACGGCGTATGCGCTCGACACGTTGAAGGCCGAAGGCGTTGGCCTCTATTCGAGTTATGGCGACAAATGGCTGGGCGATGCTTCCTTCGATCCGATTTGCGAAGAGCTGAACCGGCGCAAATGCGTGGTCTATGTTCATCCCATCGATCCCGACTGCTGCCGCAACACGCTCCCCGATGTCTCCGATACGGTGATCGAATATGGCGCAGACACGACGCGCGCCATCGCCAATCTCATCTTCTCGGGCAACACCACACGCTATCCCGACATCAAATGGATATTCTCGCATGGTGGCGGGATGATGCCGTTCGTGATTGAACGCTTCATCGGCGGCACCTCGGCTGAGATCGTGCCGGGGATCGTCACCAAAGGGCAGGGCGCCAACAAACCGTCTAAGGCACCAGCGGGCGCGCTGGCCGAGATCCGCAAGATGTATTTCGATTGCGCGCAAGCCGCCAACCCGGTGGCGATGCGCGCGCTGAAACAGGTGGCGGGCGTGCCGCAAATTCTGTTCGGAACGGATTATTGGTATCGCTCGGCCAAGGAGACGACGCAGAATCTGGATGGTTGCGGCGTGTTCAATGCGGCAGAATTGGCGCGCATCAATAGCGGCAACGTTCTCGCACTTCTGCCATCGCTGAAAACGCTGTGAGCGTTAGGAAATGCGACTCAGCTTGGGGTAATTGACCGAGCGGCGTTCCAGCTCGAATTGCGCCTTGTTCGTCAGCCTGTCGATGTTGGTTAGCAGGTCGTGCAACTCCATCGGCCGCGCAAACAGATAACCCTGCGCGACATTGCAGCCTGCCGTGACAAGCGCGCCCAAATCCGCTGCCGTTTCGATGCCTTCGGCGCACACGGACACGCCGCATTTGTGCGCCAGATCGATCACCGTCTTGCAGATTTCGCGCTTCATGTCGTCGCCCGCACAACCCGCGACAAAGCTGCGATCAAGCTTCAACTCGACGCAGGAGAGATCAAGCAGGCGCGATAACGAAGAATAGGCCGCGCCAAAATCGTCGATCGACAGATAGATGTTGTGCAACTTCAGTTGCGCCGCCACCTCGTTCACCAACACGGCGTCGCGGATCGCTTCGTCTTCCGTGATCTCCACGATCAGGCCGGGGAATTTCGGATGTTTGGGAAGCAGATCGCACACCATGGCGGCAAAGCCCGGCTTGTAGAGCATCGGCACGGGCACATTCACCGAAAGCTTGATGCGCAATCCGGCATCTGCAAATTGCATCCAATCGGAAAGCGATTTCTGAAACACGAATTGCGCCAAAGGCTCGTGGCGCGGATCGTCGGGCGGCGGAATGAAGGCGATCGGCGGCACAAGGCCATATTGCGGATGTCGCGCGCGGATCAGGCCTTCAGCGCCCGAGATCAGGCCGGTACGCAGATCGATCTTCGGCTGATACCAAAGCTCGAGCCAATCGTTTTCCAGCGCTTCGGAAATGTTGATGGAGGGTAGCGGCTCTCGCGCTGCGGTGGCTTGTTTGACGGGCGCGATGTCGGGTGCAGCGAACAGGCAGCGCTGCAAATCGGGTGCGCGAAACGGTTTGCGCAATGGCGGCAGCATGGCCAGCCCGCGTGTCTTTCCGATGCTGGTGATCTCTTGGAGGATCGTTTCATCGCGGCCGCTGAACAGCATCACCTTGCCGCGAAATTGTAGAGCAGCGAGCTGGCGGATCACTTCCACCGCGTCGGAATTGCCGAGCGACAAATCCACGATCACGGTTTCGGGCGGATGGTCGGCAACGGCTTTCAAGAACGACGCGGCGTCGGCGAACTCCGACGGTTCGTAACCGTTCTTCTTCAGGATGTGGCACGCGACGAAGCGAACTCCTGGTTCGTCGTCGAGGACAAAGGCCGTGCGCGTATTCTTCGCGACTTCACTCATAAGCCACCCACCATGTGTGCGCCGTTCTTTGAACTGTGCGCTTATTATTTTTTGAACTGTGCGCCTGGGCCGATTAATGAAACGACAAAAGTGGGGGCGTGCAATTTACCAATGGAAATTTACCAACGGAACACGCGCGCTCGCGCACGCGAACAAACGCGTAAAGCGTTCGCGCGGAGCGTGTGCGCGGAAGTGACAGAAACGGTCTAGCTGGGCAGGCTTTCCCAGAAATCGACCATTCTTTTGCGCATCGCGGCATCGGGCATCGGGCCGCGCGCGGCCTGCAGATTGTCGGCCATGTGCTCGGCATTGCCGGTTGCGGGGATGACGGCGTTTACGCCGGGCGTGCCGAGAACGTATTTCAAAAAGAGCTGTGCCCAGCTCGTTGCTTGCAGTTCCTTCGCAAAATCGGGAAGCGGCAGTTTCGCGGTCTTCTTCAAAAGCGCGCCATGACCCAGCGGCACGTTGATCATCACGGCCGCACCGATATCGCGCGCCATGGGAAGAATGCGTTCTTCCGAAGTGCGGTCATCGAGCGACAGATCGATCTGCAGAAATTCCGGCTTCTCGCGCTTCATCACCACTTCGGTCACGGCGTGGCGCGATTCTTGTGAGTTGGTGATGCCGATATAGCGGGTGTAACCGGCGTCGCGGAATTCCTTGAGCAGATCCATGGTGGCGTCTTCCTGGCGCACGCCATGCCATGCCATCAAATCCACCTGTTTCGTCTTCAGCAGTTTCAGCGAGGTTGCCATGCTCTCGCGTTGCGCCGGTTCCTGAATGTGCTGATACACTTTCGTGGCAAGGAACACTTTGTTGCGGTTGTTCAAATCCTGCACGATATCGCCGATGCGCGGCTCGGAATCCTTATAATCGGGCGCGATGTCGATCAGGCTGCCGCCATTGGCGACAAGGGTGCGGATCACCTCCTTCGTGGCCGCGTAACGCATCGGATCGTCTTTGAAATCGAACACTGTGAATGTGCCGATGCCGACGATGGGCAGCATCTCTCCGGTTTTCGGAATCGGCCGCTTCGGAATGGGCGTGGGATCGGCCAAGGCAGCCAGGAGCCGTTCGGGGATTGCCGCGAAGGCGGTGGTGGCGGCTGCGGTTTGCAAGGCGCGCCGGCGCGTGAAGATCGTGGTCATCGGTTGGATTTCCGTTCGTTCAATTCGCTTTATTCAATTCGGGGCAAAGCAATAGATCAGGCCATCGCCGCCCGCGGCCTGGAAATCGGCTTGCGTGCAACTGCGCGAGGCATGCGCGGAATTCCATGATGCGCCAGCACCCATGCGGTCGGAATGGCCGACTTGGGCCTGCCCATCCTTGCCGTCGAGCGTCCAGTTTTTGCAGGTGAGGCCGGGCGCCAGCGTGCCGTCGGGGTTCGAGCCCGTCAGGATGTCGTGCTGGTTCACCTTGTCGCCGACGCCGGGAACGATTTGGCCGCTTTGCGTCAGCGCGGTCTGCTTGGTGAGTTTGTTGTTGTCGCTGTGCAGATCGGCGACATCCTTGGCGATCATCTCGCCTTTGAAATTGTAAAACGGCCCTTTGCCGATGCGGTCGCGCGCATTCTGTGCGGGCTGTTCGTTCTGCGGATCGACTGAGAGATAGGCGTGCCAAGTCTTGGCGCTCAGGCCGACGGAATCGCCGAGGCGCTGGCAATGGCCATCCGCACCTTTAAGGCCTTGGAAATCACCGCCATGGCTTGTGCCGAAACCGGAGATGAAGAAATTCATCGTGGGGGAGGGGTGCACATCCACCGGGAACGACGCTTTGGGATTGCTGCCCGCGGCGAATGCCGGAACGAGCGCCGCGAAGCTGAAGATCACGGGCGCGCACAACGCGAAACGAAGGTGCATTTCTATCTCCCTGAAGCAGGCCGGATGTTAACGGCTTCTTGCCTTTATCTCGTGCGAATATGGCGTTTCTTCGTGTGGCAGTCACGCCCTGGGCGGCTATAATTTCGTGCGATGAAAATGCTTTTTCGATCAGGGCCAAGATTTTGGCGCAAGGCGATGATGATGGCCGTGCTTCTGCCGGCGTGGGCGGCGGCTGTGTCAGCGGCGGAGCCTGTTGAGGGGCCGTGGATGGTCGCGAACAAAAGCGCGCGCATCGACATCATCGATTGCAATGGCGCGATGTGGGGCTTCGTGGCGTGGGAGAAAATGCCCGGCGGATTGGATTCACAGAATCCCGATCCGGCCAAGCGCAGCCGCAGCACTTTGGGCATGCCGATTCTTCTCGGCATGAAGGCGGACGACAAAGGCGTCTGGCAAGGCCAAATCTACAATTCCGACAACGGCAAGTTCTATTCGGGAAGTCTGCGGTTGCGCACGCCGAATGTCTTGTCGGTGGAGGGCTGTGTGCTCGGCATTCTGTGCGGTGGCGAAGACTGGGCACGATACGAGCCGGACGCGAACACGGCTCCCGCTGCCATAGCTTCGATTGGCGCGTGTCCGTGAGGCTCTAGCGCCGCGTGTCGTCGTCTTCTTGGCGATCCCAATCGCCCGCACGCGAGCCGTCGAATTCCGGCAACAAAGCAATAAACGCGAGAAACAGGCCAAAAGCCCAGGCGACCTTGAGAACCTCTTTGAGACTGGATGTGGCGCTGAACATAGCCCGCTCTCGCGCTTGCTCAGGGGGCAAGGTCCAGCCCACGGGCATGGCGCCTTCGGTGCCGCAGCGGATCGTGTCGCCATGCGTGGATTGGCAGGTCGGCGCGGCCAGAACCGGCGTCGCCAGAGCTGGCGTCGCAAGAGCCAAGGCAAGGAGAGCGGCTTTGAGGATCGTGTGCATGCCGTACCGGGCAAGGAATCGAATTTCAGCCTCGACGTAACGTATCGTTGAACGGGATGTTCCGGCAAATCCGTTGGCCGCTCTCGCCTGTGCCGTTACGAGCGCTTATTGTTGCAACGCCATATGTCTTGCGAGGTCGCCATGAGCAGTGCAGGCACACCCGACGTGACCAAAGCCCATGAGGTCGGTGAAACCGTCATCGTCGAGGAAACCGGCGGCGGCCGTTTCCAAGCACAGGTGACGTCCGGATCTTCGACCTTCCTTGTCGATGAGCCGGTGTCGCAAGGGGGCTTGGGCTCTGGCCCCAATCCCTACGATCTTCTCAGCGCAGCACTTGGGGCCTGCACCGCGATGACCATCCGGCTGTATGCCGAACATAAAAAATGGCCGGTCACGCATGTGCGGGTGAACGTTACACATCACCGCCAAACGCTCGCAGCACGCGACGTGTTCTCGCGCGAGATTGTAGTAGACGGGCCATTAGACGCCGAGCAAAAGGCCAAAATTCTGGAAATGGCGGAACGCTGCCCCGTGCATGTCACGCTGGATCGCGGTTCGGATGTGCGCACAACGCTGGTGCACAATCCCGGTGGCGAAGCGACGAGCCTGGGCGAGCACATGAAGACCATGACGGAAGCGACGCAAGCGTAAGGCCCCGCCGCGATGATTTTCCGTGCCATCGGGCAGCCGCAAATTCGCAAGGAAGACGCGCGGCTGATCGTAGGCCAAGGGCGGTTCTCCGACGATTTTCACGCTGCCGGTCAATGTCACGCCGCGATGGTGCGCTCACCCTACGCGCATGCACGGATTTTGCGCGTGCACAAAGAGGCAGCACTCGCCATGCCGGGCGTGCTGGCGGTGTTCACAGGCGCAGACTGCCAGGCGTTGAAGCCGATCCCGCACGATCCTCTGCCAAAAACGAAATACGACATGCGGCTCACGGGGCCGGGGGGAAGCGCGGTGTTCTTCGGCCCACACGTGCCGCTACCGGCCGACAAAGTGCGCCATGTTGGTGAAGCGGTAGCGATGGTGGTGGCCGAAACGGCAGCACTCGCGGAAGAAGCGGCGGACGCGGTCATCGTCGATTACGAAGAATTGCCCTTCGTGCTGCATTCGGAAGATGCAATGCGCGCCGAAGCGCCCACGATCTGGGATGAAGCGCCGAGCAACATTCTGGTCGATACGGTGTTCGGCGATGCGACTGTCACCGCCCGCGTCTTTGCCGGAGCCGCGCATGTCGTGCGCCATGATTTCTTCATCGACCGCGTTACCGGCGTGCCGATGGAGCCGCGTGCGGCACTCGGTGAATATGACGAATACACTGGCCGCTACACGCTGCATGCGGGCAGCGGCGGTGCGGTGCGCCAGAAGAATGAAATCGCCGCCGTGCTCGGCATAGCCCCGGACCGCGTGCGTGTGCTCTCGCATGATGTGGGCGGCAATTTCGGCACGCGCAATCGCGTGTTCGTGGAATTTCCGCTGATCCTGTGGGCGGCGGAGAAACTGCGCCGTCCCGTTAAGCACACGGCCACGCGCTCGGAAGCGTTTCTCAGCGACTATCAAGGACGCGATCTGATCTCCAAGGCCGAGCTGGCGTTCGATGCCAACGGTCGGATTCTGGCGATGCGCAGCGTCAACATCAGCAATGCAGGCGCGCATTGCGCCTCGCTCTCGCCCCTTTCGAAAGGTGCGGGGCTGATTACCGGCACGTATGACGTTCCGGTTGCGAGTTTGCGCGCGCTGTCGGTGTTCACCAACACGATGCCGACCCAGGCCTACCGCAGTTCGGGGCGCCCCGAAGTCACCTATGTCATCGAACGGCTGATGGATATCGCCGCGGTTCAACTGAAGATGGATCGTGTGGAATTGCGCCGCCGCAATCTCATCGCCCCCGAACGCATGCCGTATCGCAACGCGACGGGCATGACCTATGACAGTGGCCGCTACGAAGAAAACATGGATACCACGCTCGGCTTGGCCGAGTGCGCAGGTTTCGAGGCGCGCAAACGCGAGGCGGCGGTGCGGGGAAAATTGCTGGGCCTCGGCATCGCCAACTACGTGGAATCCTCTATCGGCGCGCCGAAAGAGCAGACGCAAATCAAGGTGCACGCTAACGGGCGCATCGATGTGGTGATTGGCACACAAGCCGCGGGGCAGGGCCACGAGACCAGTTTTGCCCAAGTGGTGGCGGATCTTCTGCATGTGCCCGTAGAGAAGATTTTCATCGTCACCGGCGATACCGATGTGGTGAAGGCGGGCGGCGGCACGCATTCGGGGCGGTCTTTACGCCACGCCGCGACGGTGTTCGTGAAAGGCGCTGACGATCTCATCGCGAAGGCGAAGCGCATC
>CAIYRG010000171.1 GCA_903928515.1 uncultured Alphaproteobacteria bacterium
CGCACAGCCAAACGCGTGTCGAATCCGGGTTGCTGGGCCACAGGCTTTATCGCGCTCGCGCGGCCGCTGGTGCGTGCCGGTCTGGTGCCCGCCGATTGGCCTCTGAGCCTGCATGGCGTCTCAGGCTATTCGGGCGGCGGCAAGGCGATGATCGCGGAGTTCGAAGGCAAGACTGCCGCGAACCACACCGAAACGGTGGTGCGCACTTACGGCCTCACGCTGGAGCACAAGCATATCGAAGAGATGCGCCAGCGCGTGGGTCTCACGCATCGGCCGATCTTCTCGCCCGATGTTGGGCGGTTTTATCGCGGCATGCTGGTGGAAATCCCGCTGGCCCTTTGGGCGATGCCCGGCAAGTCGGGCGTTGCCCGATTGCACGAGGTCTACGCCGATGCCTATCGTGGCGAGAAATTGATCGAGGTCGCATCGTTGGCAGACGCTGCTGCCCTGACAACGCTCGATGCCGAGGAGATGCGCAACACCAACCGGCTGAAGATCTATCTCTTCGGCAACGAGAAACAGGGACAAGCGCGCGCGGTCGCGGTGTTCGACAATCTCGGCAAAGGTGCAGCCGGTGCAGCGGTGCAGAATTTGAACGTGATGCTGGGTCTTCCCGAAACGGAAGGCCTGTTGTGACGAGTTTGTTGTGAAGGGCTTATTATAACAGACTGGCGCCGCTTGGTGGCGTGAAGAGGGGGATTTGATGAAGTTTCTTTCCGCCGTCTGCGCTGCTTGCATCGCGCTTGTTCTGCCTTCACTCGCGCATGCCGCCGAGGCCCCGTCGCGCACGTTGTGGGTGAACGCCAACAACACGCATCTGCGCTATCAGATCGACGGCAAAGGCCCCAAGACGCTCGTGCTCATCCACGAAATGTCGATGTCGCTTGAGGGCTGGGATTACGTGATGCCCGCACTTCTGCCGGGTCATCGCATTCTGCGTTACGACATGCGTGGGTTTGGTCTCTCCGAGAAAATCCAGGGCGACGCGCTCACCATGGATGACGAGGTCGAGGATCTTCACGCTCTACTGGATACGCTGAAGATCACTGGGCCGGTGACGCTGATCGGCGGCGCGGTGGGCGCGGACGTGGCGTTGAACTTCGCCGTCAAATATTCCGAGCGCGTCACCGCTGTGCTCACCAGCAGTGCGGCGATCAACCTGCACCCTAATCCGAATCCCCCGGCACGCACCGAACGTGCGAAGCCCGTCGATCCGTATGAGGTGCCGTATCCGGCAATAATGCGCAGCGACAAAGAAAAATTCGACCGCTTCGTCGCCATCCAGGTGGCCAACGATCAACATTCGTTCGAGGTCACCTCGCATATGGTGGCGGTGTTCGACTTCTCGGATGTGTTGCCAAAGGTGAAGCCGCCGGTGCTGGTGATCGGTACGTCGCTGTTTCCCGCGCGCACCATGGAGATGATGCAGGGCATCGCCAAAGCCATACCGAACGGCACGTTCGTGGAAGTTAAAACCGGCCATTATGCGCCGTGGGAATCGCCGGAGCTGATCGGCCCGGTGTTGCTGGATTATTTGAAGAAGGTGGGTGGTTAGCCATGAGACTTCCGATTTTCGCTGCGTGCTTGTGTGTGGCTTTGCCGGCTTTTGCGGCCGATACCTCGGCGCCGGCGACAGCGCCCGTGATCCAGGTGCTTTCCGACGACGCTGTGAAGGGCGCGGACGGCACGCATGTGGTCTCGGCTTTCATCGATTGGCCGGCAGGCGCCGACACCGGCAAGCACACGCATCCGGGCGATGAATATTCCTATGTCATCATTGGCACCATCGAGATCGATGTCGAAGGCCAGCCGCCGCATATCTACAAAGGCGGCGACAGCTATCACAATGCGCGCGGCGTTGTTCACGAGGCCAAGAATCTCGGAACGCGCGCGGCGAAGACCTATGCGGTGCTGGTGCTCGACAAAGACGTGCCGCTCACACAGCCAGTGAAGTGACGAGGGGCGGGCATGTATACGCCGCCCGCTTTTGCCGTTTCTGATGCCGAGGCTGTGCGCGAGATCGTGCGCAGCCACAGTTTTGCGCTCGTCGCCGCGGTCATTGAAGGCCGCGTGTATTTCGCCCACGCGCCGACCTTGCTTTTGCCCGGTGGCGAAATGGGCCGTCTTCAATTCCATCTGGCGCGCGCCAATCTGCTGTCGGCGATTTCCGATGGCGCGGAAGTGGCTTTGAGCTTTCTGGGCCCGCACGCTTACGTCTCACCGAACTGGTACACGCACACGAATCAAGTGCCGACGTGGAATTACGTGGCCGCGGAGGGCAGGGGGCCCATGCGCCGCCTGCGCGATGCGGAATTGCGTGAGCATCTGGCAGCACTCTCCGCGCAGGAAGAGGCGCATGCCGGAGCGGCGCGTGGCTGGGAGCCGGGAATGGTGGAGCCTGCCCGTATGGCCGGTTTGTTGAACGCCATCACCGGCTTCGAAGTGGCGTTGACCTTTCTCGAAGGCAAGATGAAGCTGTCGCAAAACAAGAGCGTGGAGGATACGGACGGGGTTATTGCAGGGTTGGAGCGGCGCGCAGACGCCGGGAGCCTTGCCACCGCGCAAGCCATGAAAAAAATCCGGCATTAGCCGGCAAAAATAACCGGGGGGTCGTTCCATGAATTCCATTATGCAATTCGGCTATGCCGAGTGCCGCAAATCGCGCCGGGCTTTGTTGCAATCGGGCGCCGCGGCGATGGCCGCGATGGCGCTACCGAACATGGCGCACGCCGCCGATGCCGCTGCTGTTCCGGCGGCGCGCCCCGCCGATCCCGTGGCTGTTTTGGCTCCCCCCGAGAAGATGACGAAGTTTCGCGCTGCCGCCACCGGTCTGATGGCGCCGGAAGGCCCCAAGGCAATGGCCGACGGAACGGTGCTGGTGGGCGAGATGGAGCGCGGCACGCTTTCGCGGGTGATGCCGAATGGCGAAGTGAAGGTCATCGCCAATCTGCTCGGCAGTCCCAACGGCACCGCCGTCGGGCCTGACAACGCGGCCTATGTCACCAACAATGGCGGTGCTCAGTATCATCAAGAGGGCGATCTTCTGGTGTCGAACGGCGTGCAGCCGAAGCCGCCAATGGGCGCCATTCAGCGCGTCGATCTCGCCACCGGACACTTCACGACGCTTTACAGCGTCACCGACGGCATGAACGGCGCGAACGATATCGCTTTCGACAAATGGGGCACGTTCTGGTTCACCGATCCCGTTACGGGCAGTCTGTGGTGGGCGAAGCCCAACGGCACGCAGATCGTGAACATGGCGCCCGTGCCCAGCGCCAACGGCATCGCCTTCGCGCCGGATTGGAAGACGCTCTATGTCGTCTCCAGCCAGTTCGGCAAAGTCATGTCGGTCACGGTGAACGGCCCTGGCGAGATTGATCGCCGCGCCGACGGCACGCCGATCGTGAACGTGGTGGCGGATTTCCCCGGCACGCGCTTCGATTCGATGGGCATGGAAGCCGACGGCACGCTGGTGGTCGGCACGCTGTTCACCGGCTGCCTCACGCTGATCACGCCGCAAGGCAAATTGCGCGACAAGATTTATCTGCCCGACACGTTCATCACCAACATCACCTGGGGCGGCAAGGATTTGAAGACCGCCTACGCAACCATGACGCGTGCCGGCAAGCTTGCGGCGATCGATTGGCCGCGGCCTGGCCTAAAGATCGCCAACTACTAAAAGTGGAGCACGCCCTATGAAGCACGCGCCGAGCGAAAGCCGAATCGCGGGTAAAACGCTTCACATCCCACGGCGCGCACTTCTGGGCGGCATTGCGGCATTCGGCGCGGCGGGGATGTTTGCCCGAAGCGTTAATGCCGCCGTGGCGCGGCCAGCCAATTTCATCGACACGCACATCCACCCCATCGGCGGTGAGATGACGGAGGTGCTGAAGGTTGATGCGTATGATCGGGTCAACCATCCGAAGATTGCCCAATATGTGGTCGATCAGATGGACATGGCAGGCGTGTCGATCAGCCTTCTTTCGATGGGTGCGGAGAAAGGCTTCGCGGATGCAGCGAAGCAGCCAGATGGCGCGCGCAAGCTCAACGACAGTCTCGCTGCCATGGCGGCACTCCATCCGACTCGTCTGAAATTCTTCGCCTGTCTGCCGATGCCCGACATGGATGCCTGTCTGCACGAGGTGGAATACGGCACACAGTCTTTGGGCGCGGTGGGCGTGTCGCTGTTCACCAGCTTCAACGACAAGTGGATGGGCGATCCCCTCTACGCGCCATTGTTTGCAGAACTGCACCGGCGGAAGGTGGCGGTGAAGGTGCATCCGCGCCCGTCGGCTTGCTGCGCCATCAAAGAGTTCCCTACCGGTCTCATGGAGCTTGGCGATGACACGGCGCGCGCCATATCGCGCATGTTGCTCACGGGCTCTGCCCACAAATATTCCGACATGAAGATCATCTGGTCTCACGCCGGCGGCGCGCTGCTGGGGCAGCTGGAGCGCTATGTCGGGATTGTCGCCGACGATACCAAAGCGGCGGAAGCCATGCCGAATGGGCCCGATTTTGAATTGAAGCGGTTCTATTATGACACCGCGCAAGCCTATCATCCGGCCACGCTCGCGGCGTTGAAGACGCTCGTGCCTATGAGCCAGATCGTGTTCGGCACCGACATGCCGCACCGCACGCAATTGGAGAGCCGCGAGGGTGTTGAAAAAAGCGGCATCTTCAGCGCTGCCGATTTGAAAGCCATCGGCGACTCGAACATCCGGCGCTTGCTGTCTTTGCCGTGAAGCGCGGATAGCGCACAACCGCTGATCGTTTTTCAGCGTTGCACCCGCGCACTGATTCGAATTGCAACCATCACGCGCGTTAGCGCTTCGCATCGTCGTTGCGCGCAAGATGTTTCGTGCGCGCCAACTCCCGGTTGGTGGCGGGATGTTTTCCCGATGCTAACGTGGGTCAAACAACAACATCGGGAAACGCATACGATCGATGCCACCTGCGGAACTCGCCCAGGATTTCTATAGGCACGCATTCGATACGATTGCCGCTGCCGAACGCATCACCTCCATCGAGGAGTTGAATGCGGCGTTTCGCGTTGATCTGGCGAATTTGGGCTTGGAGATCTTTCTGGTGTGCGACATCCACGGAAGTCCGGGGCACACCGAAATCAAAATCGCGTTCGGGCATGGCGTTGAGGCTTGGGGCGAGCATTACATGCGCACCCGCAGCTACGAGGCCGATCCGATTACGCCCGAACTTTTCTACACGGCGGAGCCTTTCAACTGGGTGGAGCATTTTCGCCATCGCCAATTGTCGCCCGCCGCGAAACGCGTACTCGACGATGCGAAGGAGTTCGGCGCGGTCGAAGGGCTGATCACGCCGTTGCATGGTTTGGGCAGCATTTCTTCTGTAACGGTGGCGGGCCGCAAACCCGACATGCGCGATCCTATGGTGCGCGTCGGCGGGCACATCCTCTCGTCGTATTACGCATCGATGGGCCGGCGAATTATGCACGGCAAGGAAATGGCCTCGGTTACGGCGCCGCATCTCACCGATCGCCAAGTCGAATGTTTGAAATGGGTGCGCGCGGGCAAAACGTCCTACGAGATCGGCGTCATTCTTGGCATCTCATCGCGCGTGGTCGATGAGCATGTCGCCGCCGCATGCGAGCGGCTGCATGTGCGCACGCGCGCGCAGGCGGTGATTGAAGCCGCTGCGCACAGCCTGCTATCCCTCTGATTGCTCCCGTAGATTTGCGGGTAGAGGTTCCCTTCCTCGCATGACTAGCTCGTCATGTCGGGGGCGTAAGTGATTCGGGCAAATCATCAAGTGATCCGGGCAAATCATTAAGGGGACAAAATTCCATGAGTTCTGTGCGTAAGTACGAGCCGGAAGGGCTCGATGCCGATATCGAGCAAGTGTCGGCGGCATTGGAGAAAATCGGCGATCCTTGGTTGCGCTATGCGATCTCCATGAGCGTGGAGATGATTGCCGAGCGCGTGGCCGAGCTGGAGCAGAGCGCTGTGACTCGCATCCGTCATACGTCGAAGACAAAGGCGCAGCCGGAAGTTGTCAGCCAGGCAGCGGTCGCTTAGGCGACAGCTTGTTTCTAAGAGAGGCGAAGTAGGCCGCGCGCGCGGCCCACTTCCTTTTCATCGTGACTTATTTTTTGCCGTTCAAAGTTCCAGCTTTTGTCAGCACATATGTGCCTGGCGCATCGGCCAGCGCGGGCAGCTTGCCCTCTCCGGGCACGCGCGCGGGAACTATGGCGCCCGAGCGTTCAGACAGCCAGATATTCCAAGCCGGCCACCACGAGCCGGGATGTTCCACCGCGTCCGCCTGCCATTCATCCAGCGTCTCAGGCAGTTTCTGATCGTTGATCCAGTGCTGGTACTTGCCGGCCGCTGGCGCATTGACGACGCCTGCGATGTGGCCAGAACCCGCCATCATGTAGGTGACGGGGCCGCCGAACAATTTCGCGCCTTTAAAGACGGAGATGGCCGGAGCGATGTGGTCTTCTTTCGCCGCTTGGAAGTAAACGGGGGTCTTCACCTTCGAGAGATCGAGCTGCTTGCCGCCAAGTTTCATCTGCGCTTCGGCCAGCGCGTTGTCGCGATAGCACTGGCGCAAATAGAACATGTGCAGCGCGATGGGCATGCGCGTCGTGTCGGAATTCCAGTAGAGCAGGTCGAACGGCACTGCCTCTTTGCCCATCAGGTAATTGCTGACCACGAAATTCCAGATCAAATCGTTGGCGCGCAACATGTTGAAAGTGGTCGCCATCTTCGAACCTTCGAGAACGCCGCCGGCATCGCGCATCTGCTGCTCCATCGCGCCAAGCTGCTCGTCGTCGATGAAGACCTGAAGATCGCCGGCTTCGGTGAAATCGGTCTGGGCTGCAAAGAAGGTCGCTGATTTCACGCGGTCTTTGTATTCGCCGGTGGCGGCGCTATAGGCGAGGGAGGCCGAAAGCAACGTGCCCGCGATGCAATAGCCGATGGCGTTCACCTGAGAACTGCCGGTGGCGGCTTCCACCGCGTCGAGCGCGGCAAAGATGCCTTTGCGCATGTAATCTTCGAAGGTTTTGTCCGCGAGGCTCGCATCCGGGTTGACCCAAGAGACGATGAACACGGTGTAGCCTTGCTCGGTCGCCCATTTGACGAACGAGTTCTTGGGCTGCAGATCGAGGATGTAGAATTTGTTGATCCAAGGCGGGAAGATCAGCAGCGGTATTTCATACTGCTCCGCCGTGGTCGGCGAATATTGGATGAGTTCAAGCAATTCGTTGCGGAACACGACCTTGCCGGGCGTCGTGGCGATGTCTTTGCCGACGACGAAATTGTCCGTGGTTTGACGGATCGACAGATTGCCGCCGCCGCGATCCAAATCTTCCAAAAGATTGTTGAGGCCGCGCACCAGATTGTCGCCGTTGGTGTTGAAGGTCTCTTTCAACACTTCCGGATTGGTGAGTGCGAAATTGGTGGGCGCGATCGCATCGGCGAATTGCTTGGCGTAGAAATCGGCACGCCGCTGCATGTGAGGGTCCATGCCATCGGCTTCATGCACGGTGCGCTGCATCCAGTTCGACGTCAGCAGGTAAGACTGCTTGATGAAGTCGAAGACTTGGTTTTCTTCCCACTCTTTGGCGCGAAAGCGGCGATCGCCTTTTTCCGGCACAACGACAGGGGCCACATCTTCGCCCATCATCCGCTTCGTCGTGCGGCTCCACAGCGACATGTAATCTTTGAAGAGCGAGAACTGCGCTTCCATCAGCTTGCCCGGATCGGCGGCGAAGCTTTTCATCACGGCGAAGAACGCTCCGGAAATGTTCAGGGGGTCGAAAGGCTGGTTGCCGGTCTTGCCTGCCTGACGGGCGAGAAAATCACCGACCAGCTTTTGGCTCTGGCTCGCGACGGTCGCCATGTTGCGGGCGAAGGCAACCGGGTCCATCGGGGGGACGGTCTCTTTGGGGTCGGTGTCTTTGGTTTGGGCTGACACGGGGCGTCCTTTCGCTAGTGCAGCATTTATATGAGCCGCATTGCAGTATTACGAAAGGGGGCATTCGGTAGCATGAAGGAATTCTCCCAGAATTCCCGTGCTTGGCCCCAGCCAGCCGCCCCTGTATATCCTGCGCAACGGCGGTATCGCCGAATTTTGCTGTAGATTTAGATAGTCCTTTATGTTCAAGGGCTTGTAAGAGAACTGGGATGAATCGGGCGAGCCGTATTGCAGGATTGAAAGTGCTGGCCATTGCAGGCCTGGCGCTGACGGCTTCTGCCTGCTCTTCCAACGGCATCGTGTACCGCAACGTCAACACCATCCCCGACAAGCTCGACCCCCTTACACCTGAGGACGAACGGCCCGTCATCCAGCAATCGCTGGAGAAGGATCGAGCTACCAACGGCGCGGCAGGAGCCGCGCTGGAGAAGGAAGCCGCGGAACAACCTCCGCCCCCCGAAGCTCCGCCCGCCGCCGCGAATGCCAC
>CAIYRG010000172.1 GCA_903928515.1 uncultured Alphaproteobacteria bacterium
CCAGCGCGGAGGAGCGCGACACGCGAGGGTTCATCTCGATCACCAACAGGCGACCATCGGCCGGGTTGAGCGCGAACTGCACGTTCGAGCCGCCGGTTTCCACGCCGATCTCACGCAGCACCGCAATCGAGGCGGTGCGCATGCGCTGATATTCTTTGTCGGTCAGCGTGAGGGCTGGGGCGACGGTGATGGAGTCTCCGGTGTGCACGCCCATCGGATCGACGTTCTCGATAGAGCAGATGATGATGGCGTTGTCCGCTTTGTCGCGAACGACTTCCATCTCGTATTCTTTCCAGCCCAGCACCGATTGCTCGACCAGGATGCCGTGGCCTCTGCTGACTTCGATGGCGCCCGCCGCCAGCGTGGCGAACTCGTCGCGATTGTAGGCGATGCCGCCGCCCGTGCCGCCGAGCGTGAACGAGGGGCGAATGATCGCGGGCAGTCCCACCACGTCGAGAGCTGCGGTTGCGTCCTTCAGATCAAAGGCGTGGACGGATTCAGGGCATTCGAGGCCAATCGTTGCCATCGCCGCGCGGAACAGCGAACGGTCTTCGGCTTTCGCAATGGACGCGGCGTTCGCGCCGATCAATTCCACATTGTGCTTGTCCAGGATGCCGGCTTCGGCGAGATCGAGAGCGGTGTTCAGCGCGGTCTGTCCGCCCATGGTGGGCAGCAGCGCGAACACGCGGCCCGCGGGCACGTTCGCCTTCTCGCGGATGATGATCTTCTCCACGAAGTCGGTCGTGATCGGTTCGATATAGGTCGCATCCGCCAGATCGGGATCGGTCATGATCGTGGCGGGGTTCGAATTCACCAGCACGATGCGATAGCCCTCGGCACGCAACGCCTTGCACGCCTGCGCGCCGGAATAATCGAATTCGCAGGCCTGCCCGATGACGATGGGGCCTGCACCGATGATGAGGATGGTGTGGATGTCGCTGCGCTTCGGCATACTCTTCAGTCCCAACGCTGCGCCTTGAGATGGGCGCTGTTCTCTTAAAAAAAAGCCCTCCGAAGGAGGGCTAAACTCTACCCAAGACTTATTGGGCTTACCCAAATCTAGCTGCGCCAATGCAGCGTTCGTTCCTGCACCGGGTTCGTGAAAGGCGTGCCGGACGTCACGGACTCGGCCCACGCTTTCTTGAGGCGGTAGTACCACAGGGCCGGTACGTCGGCGTCCTGAATTAGCATCTGCGGGGAGGCGAATTTAAGCCCCTCTTTCTGCATTTCCACGATTTTGCGATCCTGCCCGATGAAGGCGCGGACGAAGGGCCGGAAGAACGGCCTGACGAGGGCTGCCCAGGGCATATTCCAGTAGAAAACCTGCGTGACGCGGGTGTTCTCGTCATCCAGTGGGGTCACCGCCGTGAGGCCCAAAACCTCGTTTTTTCCGGCCCGGATGCGCTCATAGCGGATTGAGGGCAGTTCGAAGCGGATTTCCGTAGTCCGGTCGCCGCCCAGGATCTTGTAGAGCGACGAATTCGCAGACGGCTTGTGGCTCACCATGGTGAAGCCGCGCATCGAGGGGGTGTGGTGCTTGGCCTTGGCGTGGATCGAGGCTTCCGACCGCCACCACCAGGCGCGATGCACGAAGGGCCCGTGCGCCGGGTCCATGAGCCCCACCACCGCGTGGTCGAGGGATGCGGGGAAAATCTGGCTCTCCACGAGGCGGGGGATGCTGCGGCCATCAGTGGAGCCGAAGGGCATCTTCGGCGGCTCGGAGATGGGCTCGGCGTCCTTGTCAGCCGCGAGATACACCCACAGCAGGCCATCCTGCTCACGCAGCGGATAATGGTTCACGCGGATGCGCTCGACCGCGAAATCCTGCTCGGCAACGACCGAGGGAATGGCGGAACACACGCCATCGGTCTTGAAGCGCCAGCCGTGATAGGGGCACTCGACTTCCGAACCCACGATGCGCCCGCCGGAAAGCGGCGCGGCGCGGTGCGGGCAGATGTCGCGCAGCGCGAAGGCGCGGCCATCGGCGGTGCGTGCGAGGAGAACGGGTTCGCCGGCCAGCATTTCGCGCCGGAGGCCTTTCGGCTTCAGTGAGGAGGACAGCCCCACCATGTACCAAAGGTTTCGTAAGGGCGGGGTTTCGTCGGCCATGAGCCGATGTGATAGCGGGCGAGTTATCGCTTGTCACGCGCCCGTCACCGCGACCGTTTGGGCACAAACACGCGTTCCACCTCCCCCTTGTGGGGAGGTCGATCCGTGGCGCGCAGCGCTGCGGATCGGGTGGGGGGAATGTTGAAGTTGCCCCGCACCCGAAATCTCTCGCTGCTCTCATGATTTCGACCTCCCCGCGTTGGGGGAGGTGAAGAAGAGAGCTCGCTTCCCAGTGAAGGTTAAGGTTGGCTGGCTTCGTCCGCGCCGGCGCCTTTGGCGTCTTTTTGGCCGAGCGGTTTCAGCAGCGAATCGCGCGCGGTGCCGATAATCTGGCCTTTGAATTCGGGCAGCTTGAATGCCCAATCCTTGGCGCGCGCGTTGATGAGATCGGCTTCCGCTTCGGCCTCGGCAGAATTGGCCTGTGCCGACACGGTGGCCCAATATTCCTTGTCGTCGCCGGGCAGCGTGATCATGCGTAGTTGCACGGTGAGGCCGTCGAACGTGCGCGTGGTCAGCTGCGTCGCCTTGGCGAAATCGAACTGCGCGGCTTTGCGAATGTCTTCGTAGGTAAAGCTCGTGATCGCGGCGGCGACGCCATCGGGCGCGCTGTCATAGGCAATCTCGCGCCCCTTCGGGATATCGGCGAGATGGAAGTCCGGTTCGTCCTTGGCGTTACGCGACACGGTGTAGGCAGCGCCGTCTACGGGTTCGATGCTGACCTGTTGAATGCGTTCGCGCCCAACGCTCATCACGTTCTTCGCCAGCCAATCGCCGATGGATGAGGTCGCCATCACGTAGCCGCGCGCGAGATAGGATTGGTTCTCGTCGGGGCGTCGGATGAACACGCCGCTGCGGCCCAGCGTGTCGGTCGTCTGGATCGCCTTGCCGAACAGCGCCTGCGCCAGAACCTTGCCCGACTTGTCGAGCAGCACGAGCTTCACGGCGCGGCCCTTTTTCGCAGGGTCGGAAAGATCGAGCGCGCTCAGGAAATCGGGATTGGCGGTTTTCGGCTCGACCAGTTCCAGTTCGGACATACCGACAGCGGTTTGGCGCACCTGTTCGAGATCGGCCGGGAAATTGTCACGCTCGGCGACAACCCAACCTTTGTCGGTGTTCTTTACATGGATCGTGCCGTTGGCGTCGGTGATGTCGACCTCGGCCAATTGGTCGATCTGCTTTTGCAAATCCGGGAAGAGCAGGCGGGCGGCGAATTTCACCGCACCCTCATTCGCCTGCTGCATCAGCGCGATGATCGCGAACACGACGAACAGGGCGGTGACGCCTGCGAGGATGGCGAGCGCGCGGCTGCGTGGATTGGTGCTCATGTCAGCCCCCTCGCTGCAGCGCGCCGTTTCTGGCGAAGGTACGCGAGCACGATGGCCGCGAGCGCCACGAGGAACGGCACCAGCGCGATGTTGAGGAAGGCGAGCAGCGCACCGAGGGCTTCAACATCTTTTCGGAGATTTGCCTGCACTTCACGCAGCCGCGCGCGGGTGTCGAGCAGGTCGCGGCGGAATTTCTCGATCTCCTGCTGGCTTTGCGGCGAGAGCAATTCCGGGTTGGTGGCGGCATCGCCGCCGCCTTGTCCGGCCTGCAATTGCTTCAGCCGCTGTTCGGTTTGCGTCAGGCGCGCCTGCAACTGCTGCTCTTGCGCCAGATATTGGCCTTCGGCCGAGCGGCGCAATTGCGCCACCACGGTGAAGGGCCGCACTTCCGGTACACGCGTGCGCAGTGAGATGAGGTCGGACGAGCCCATCATGTTTTCCACCGCGTCCTGCACGAACGCACCGTTGTCGGCGGTCGGCACGGCAACGGCCTGACGGCCCATGTTCTGTGCCTGCACCCAGAAGCGGTCGTCCCACAGATCGCTGTCGCCGACGACGATGATGTCCGCGTTCTTGGCGTCTGCAATATGCGCGGGCAGGGGCGCGGGCGACACGCCTGCGGGGAGTTGTTGATCGGATTTCGGTGCGCCATTGGGGAAGGCGCTCTTGATCGGGCCTGTGATGCGCGCGGCCAGCGTCAACTTGTGGCCCGCCGGCTTGAAGTCGCGCACGAGGTCTTGCGGCTGGCGCACGCTGCGCACTTCGGCGGCATCCAGGAATCCTGCGCTGTCGCTCGTCTGCATCAGCGGCGTGAATGTGCTCGTGGCACCTTTCACCGGTGCAATCGCGCCGGCGGAGCCGAGATTGATCTCATGCAGATTGCCGGTGACCGGATCGGATGCGTTGAAATCGCCGTCCTGCAATTTCAGCCACACGATGTAGTCGGCAACCGGATTGCGCGGGTCGGCGCGCACCTGCACGCGAATGGCGCGTTCGGGATCGCCCACCACCTTGTTCGGGTCGTACTGCACGCCCCAGGCGTCGAACAATGTTTTCAAATCCGATGTCGGACCGGGTGCGCCCGGCGGCTGCGGACCATTCGAATAGCTCACGATTTCGGCAAAGGGATCGACCATCACGATGATGTGGCCGCCGCGCATCACGAATTGGTCGATGGCGTATTGCGTTGTCGTCGAAAGGCCGGACGGATGCACGACAAGCAGCGTGTTCACGTAAGCCGGAATTTTGTCGATCGTCATGCTCATCGGCAGCACGGAGAAATTGTCCCGCAGCTGCTGATAGAGAACGAGTGTCTGCTGGTTGCCCGGAATCAATCCCGGCACGCCCGGATCGCCCGATTGCAGAGGGATACCGGCGATGATGCCGAGCGTCGGCTTCTCGGGCTGCGACAGACGGTAGATCGCCGAGGACAGATCGTATTCGAGATAGGCTTCGCGATCCTGGCTGAAGAAGGGCACCGTCTCGCGCCCGTCCACCGTATTGGTGCCGACGAGGCCGAAATACACGGTCTCGCCTTCCTGCGTCGGTGCGCCGGTCATGCCTTGGGCCACCGCGTCGTCTTCGGCGGTGGTGAAGGGCTCCGGGTCGATCTCTTCCAGGATGATCTTGCCGCCCGACGCCGTCACATATTCATGCAGCAGATCGCGCACGCGGTTCGCGTAGGCGCGCAGCTGCGCATAATTGGTCCCGAGATTGCGCGAGAAATAGAAGCGCAGCGTCACCGGCTCTTTGATCTTGGAGAGGATCGATTTTGTGCCCGGCGAGAGCGTGTAGACGGCGTTCTGCGTCAGGTCGAGACGCACGGAGCGCAACCACACTTGCGCGGTGATGTTCACGGCCACGAACAGGATTGCGGCCAGAACCACGGAGAGAATGGCAAAGCTGCGGCGCGGAAGTTTGTTCATCTGCGCCTCACGCCGTCTTCTTCAAATCGATGAGCACGACGTTCACCGTGAGGAACAGCGCGATCAGCGAGAAGAAGTAAACGAGGTCGCGGCCGTCTATTACACCGGTCGAGATCGCGTCGAAATGGGTGAGGAAGCTGAACGAGGCGACCGTGTTGACCAGCGTCACCGGCAACCATGCGCTGACGAAATCCACCACCAAAGGCGAGCCCGCGATGGTGAAGAGAAAGCAGATCACCACGCTCACAACGAAAGCGATCACCTGGTTCTGCGTCGCGGAGGACAACGCTGCGGCGATGGACAGATACGCACCCGCCATAAGGAAGCTGCCGATATACGAGGCGAAGATCACGCCGTTGTCGGGATGGCCGAGATAATTGACCGTGATCCAGATCGGGAAGGTGAGAAACAGCGCCACGCCCGTGAACGCCCAGGCGGCGAGGAATTTACCCAGCACCGAAGCCCATACTGGCACGGGCAGCGTCAGCAGCAATTCCAGCGTGCCCGTGCGGCGCTCTTCGGCCCAAAGGCGCATGCCGATAGCAGGCACCAGGAACAGATACAGCCAGGGGTGATAGGTGAAGAAGGCCGACAGATCGGCGATGCCGTTGTCGTAGAAATGGCCGATATAGAAAGTGAATGCGCCCATCGCGAACAAGAAGATCACGATGAACACATAGGCCAGCGGCGTCGCGAAATAGGCCGCGAACTCGCGTTTGAAAATGGCGCGCACCGCGTTCATGAGGAGATCGGGTTCATGGCGCGCTCGCTTGAGAAGAACCGGCGCGTTCGCTCAAACGCTCACGCACGCGGTCCGTGTCGCTGGTTGTGATGGTGCGGAACATTTCTTCCAGCGGCCCCTGCGCGCGCAAGGCGGCGGGCGTCGAATCCACCACGATGCGGCCGCGGTCGATTATGGCCACGCGCGTGCAGATTGCATCCACCTCTTCCAGCAAATGCGTGGAAATGATGATGGCTTTTTCCGGCGCCATCTCACGGATGAGATTGCGCACGCTGTGTTTCTGGTTGGGGTCGAGGCCGTCCGTCGGCTCGTCCATCACAAGCACGGGGGGATCGTGCAGGATGGCTTGGGCCAATCCCACGCGGCGCTTGAAGCCTTTGGACAACGTGTCGATGGCCTGATGCAGCACGGGCGCAAGCTCGGTCTTTGCCACAACGGCATCCACATGCGCTTTCGCATCCGCGCCTTTGAAGCCGCGAACTTCGGCAATGAAGGCCAGGAATTGGGCCGGCGTCATGTCGCCATAGGCGGGCGCGCCTTCGGGCAGATAGCCGAGCAGGCGCTGCGCGGCCAGCGTGTCGGTCTCCACATCATGGCCGCAAATGCTGATTCGGCCCGAGGTCGGCGCCAGATAGCCGGCGATCATCTTCATCGTGGTGGTCTTGCCGGCGCCGTTCGGCCCGAGGAATCCCAGCACATCGCCCTTGGCGACACGCAGATTCACGCCGTTCACGGCCGCGATCGGGCCGAAAAGTCGTGTCAGTCCGTTGATTTCGATCATGGGTAATGCGGGCGCGTGGAAATGCCGACGGGGCGATGACTTAGGAAAAAACACAGGCTGCCCGCAAGTGCGGCGCGGTTACAGCGCGGCAAGAAAGCGGGATCATCCCCAGCTGTGGCCACAGGCGGCCAAAATGGCCAAAAATAAGGGCCCCGAGAGGGGCGTGCCTGAAAAGAATAGGGCCCCGAGAGGGGCCTGGGCAAAAAGCGGAGGTTTGTATCGTCGGTTGGCTGGCCGCGTTTCGGCCGGCAGGGGCTGGGGGGCTGGGTTTACTCCCGGCTAAGACTGCTAACCAACCAACCGACGACGAAGATATTTGCGCCGCAAATGGGCAATGCCTTGTCCTGAATAAGGCAATTTGGTGGCAAATGATTAATGGCGGAACCAAGCTTTTGCCGATCCGTTTCCTTCCCGGACTTCAGAAAACCCAAGAGGAACAGATGGATAAGGATCGGATTGAGGGCTCTGCCAAGCAGGCCAAGGGCGCCATCAAGGAAGTGGCCGGCAAGATCACCGGCGATGCCAAGCTGCAAACCGAAGGCAAATTGGACAAGGCCGAAGGCAAAATTCAGAACGCCGTAGGCGGAGCTAAGGACGCGATTCGCGATCAGCAGAAAAACTGATTGGCGGATGCGTTCTCGAAGGGCCGGTCCGAAAGGATCGGCCCTTTTTGCTAGCATGTCTTTGAGCGAAGCGAATTAGACATGCTGCGCCCGTGCGCCGAAGGCGCGGCTGTGGCCGTCATCTTTCTGTTGCACAGTCGTAGTTCTCGGGATCATCCTTTGTCCAATGAGTGATGATCCCATACGTTTGTCGCGCGCCGGTGTCGTCGTCGGCAACGCGTGGAGTTCGGTGAAGTCCGAGCCGCAAATCCGCTTTGATCGCGCCGAGCTGGATCGCATCCTGAACATCTATGGCCGCATGGTCGTCGCCGGTGAGTGGCGCGATTACGCCATCGATTTTTTGGAAGAGGTCGCGGTGTTCTCGATCTTCCGGCGGAGCAGCGAAATGGCGCTCTATCGCATTGAGAAGCGCCCGAAGCTGCGCGCCCGCCAGGGACAATATGCCGTGATCGCCGCCACCGGTCTTGTGCTCAAGCGCGGCAATGAACTTCCCACCGTACTCAGCGTGCTCGAACGCATGCTGGTGAAGGCCGTGAAAGGCGCGGAGTAATCCTATCCGCCTCCGCTCGCTGTCATGGCCCGCAAAAGCGGGTCATCCAATTGGCGCGCTTCTTTCGCAATAAAATTTCACACCCGTTTGGGCGGCCCGCTTTTGCGGGCCGTGACAGTTGTGTGAGTCAAACAAAAAGCCCCGCGATTGCTCGCGGGGCTTTTGTATTCTCAACGACCAGCGTGATTAGCGGCGGTCGCCCATCAAACGCATCAAAAACATGAACATGTTGATGAAGTCGAGATAGAGGCTC
>CAIYRG010000173.1 GCA_903928515.1 uncultured Alphaproteobacteria bacterium
CCACAAGAATGTCGATCTCGCGGCGGCGGATCTCTTCAGCCGCCGCTTCGTCCGTCAGCTTGCCGATATCCACGAAGGCATCGAACGCGGTTTCCAACCGCTTGCGCGTCGGGCCGCCATCGTTCTTGCCGTTGTCGAGCGCGTAAATCTCGAAGCGGCTTTTGTCGTGATGCTCAAACAGGCCAACCGTGAGATACGAGGTCGCCTGCTCGCGGAATTCCCCGGCGACATAGCCGATTTTGATTTTGGGATGGTTGTAGCGCTCGCCGGTCCATAGCGCCGGGCTCTTGGCGGCATAGACATCGCCGGCGAAAATCTCCGAGCATTTGCGCAAATCCGCCGGATTGCCCGACATCGCCTGGAACGGGAACGGCGTCACCACATGTTTCCCGTCGCGCAATTTCTCCACGACCTGCCCGAGGATCGCGTCGTAGTCGCGCCAATCGCAGCAGTGCATCCGCGTGTGCAGAAAATTGCCGCGGGCATATTCGAAGTCCGGGTCGAGCTTCAGCAATTGCTCAAAATCGTTCGCCGACTCCGCGAAGTGCTGATGTTCCATCATCAGATTGGCGCGATGGTTGAAAGCATCCTTCAAATCCGGCTTCATCGCGATGGCGCGGGTGTAACTGTCCACCGCCTCGTCGATCAATTCCATATCCTGCAGGGCAAGACCGCGCTCATCCACCGCTTCGGCGAAATCGGGCTTCAGCGCGATGGCCTTGTCGAAACTCGCGAGTGCGGCTTCCGGCTTCTTCAACACCTGCAGCACACGGCCGCGGTGATAATACATGTCCGGTTCTTCAAACCTCAGCGCCACCGCCTGCTCATACTCGCTCTCCGCCTCTTCCAGCTCGCGCTCGTCTTCAAAGATGCGGCCCTTGTGCCAATGCGCCGTGCCGGAATTGGGATCGATGGCGAGCGCCTTGTCGCAGGCTTCATGCGCTTCTGCGTATTTCTCGTCGTCTTTCAGAAGGGCTGCGTGCGCGCACAAAGCCGCCACCGAATCCGGGTTGGCGGCAAGTGCAGCTTCGATATCGCTGCGTGCTTCGTCCTTGCGCTTGAGGTCGCGCAAAACCACGGCCCGCGCCAGAAGCGCATCCGCCAAGGCGGGGCTGAGTGTTAAGGCCTGATCGTAAGCCGCCAGCGCCTCTTCCGAACGCTTGAGCGAGAACAGCGCATTGCCACGATTGACGATGGCCTCGATAAAATCGGGCTTCAGCGCAATGGCGCGATCACAAGCCGCGAGCGCTTCCGCATAGCGTTGCAGATCGCGCAGCGCCCCTGCCTTGCCGTAGAACGCTTCCGGGTAATTCGGTCGCATGGCGATGGCGCGATCAAAGCTCGCAATCGCGTCCTCGGAACGCTTGAGATCGCGCAAGGCGGCACCGCGCATCCCGTAAGCTTCCACGAAATTGGCATTGAGCTGTATGGCGCGGTCATAGCTCGCTAAGGCCTCACGCGGGCGCTTCAAGACCTGCAATGTATTGCCGCGATTGTAGAAGGCATTGGCATATTGCGGATTGAGCGCGATGGCGCGGTCGTAGCTGGCCAGCGCCTCCTTGCTGCGCCCCAGATCGCGCAACGCATTGCCGTGATTGCTGAAGGCTGCGGGCGATGACGCATTCAGCTTCAGCGCTTTGCCGATCAGCGTCACGGCCTCTTCATTGTCGCCCTTCTGGCAGCACAGCACGCCCAGATAATGCAGCGCGTCGAAATTGTTTGGCATGGCGCGCAGCACCTGCCGGTACAGCGGCTCGGCTCCCGCCAGATCGCCGCGCTGATGCTGTTCGAGTGCGGCAGCCAGAAGACGCTGCGGGTCGCCGCCCGGCGTGAAGGGTGGAGGAGTCACCATGGGAGGGTTCTAACCGCTTATCGCGGGCACCGAAAAGCCTTCCGGCGCGGCGCCGCTCGTCGAGCGTTGCCACATCGTCCGGTAGGCAGCTTCGATATGGCGGGTGAAGCGGGCCGTATTGAACAAAGGTGTCGTGGCGCGATTCTCCGCGAGCTTGGCTTTCAGCACGCCAAGTGCGGCGCGATCACGCCCCAACCGTATCGCCAGGCTTTCGTAATCTTGGGCTGAGGCCGTGACCAATTCCGGCAGGCCGACATTTTCCAGAAGGCTCGCCGCCACGCGCCCTGGGAACGTCGTGCCCGTACAGGTGAGCACCGGCAAGCCCGCCCATAGCGCATCGCTCGATGTGGTGTGCGCATTGTAGGGCAGCGTATCGAGCGAGAGATCGGCCAGGCTTTGCCGCGCCAGATGATCCTCCATCGGGATGCTCGGCGCGAACACGATGCGGCTGGCCGAAACGCCGCGCGCCTCCGCCTCACGACGAATGTTGGCCGCCATCGTGGCGTTGCTCTCCAGCATCCACAGCACGCTTCCCTCGACGCCACGCAAAATGCGCATCCAGATGTCGAAGGTGGCGGGGGTCAGCTTGTAGGAATTGTTGAACGAGCAGAACACGACGGCATCAATCGGTAGCCCGCATTGCGTCCGGGTGACGGCCGCACCGATGCCGCGCCTGACGTCATTGGCCTGATAGCACTCGGGCAGATAGACGATTTTCTCGTCAAAGAACGCGCGCTCGCCCTCAGGGATCACGCGCCTGTCGGCGATCAGATAATCCAGCGATGGCGTTCCCATCGTGGCCGGGAAGCCGAGATAGTTCACCTGAACGGGTGCTGCCCGCAGCGCGAATACACCATTGCGGCCATGCCCGAAATAGCCGTTCAGATTGACCAGGATGTCGATCTCTTGGGAGGCAATCAGACGCGCCGCCGCTGCGTCCGTCAGGCGGGTGATATCGGTGATCCCGCCGAAGGCTTTTTCCAGCCGCGCCCGCATCGGGCTTTTGTCATCAACACCGTTGTCGAACGCGAAGATCTCGAACTGCTCTCGATTATGCGCGTCGTACACGCCGGCCATCAGATACGAGGTCGCCTGAGCTCGAAATTCGCCCGATAGATACCCGACACGAATCTTGCGATGGCCGTAGCGCTTGCCCCGCCACACCGGCTCGGCTGCCGGGGGATCGCGGTCTTGCGCATAGATTTGCGAGCAAAGCTGCACCAGCGCCGGATCGGTGCCCAGCGCCTGATAGACGAACGGCGAACAGGCTTGCTCGCCCTGCGCAAGCCGCGCGTCGATGTCGGCGCGCAAGCCATCGAAATCGCGCCAATCGCAGCAGTGCATCCGTGTGTGCAGGAGCAGGCCGCGCGCATAGGGGTAATCCGGCTTCGCCTGGACCAGCCGCTCGAAATCCGCCGAAGCCGCCTCGTAGCGCCGCTCCTCGATCAAATGATTGCCACGGTTGTTGAGAGCAGCGGGGTAATCCGGGCGCACGGCCAGCGCGCGCGCATAAGAGGCCAGCGCCTCGTCGAACGCGCCGATAGCGATCAGCGCGTTGCCGCGATTGCACCAGGCTTCGACGTAATCCGGCTTCAGCCGGAGCGCGGCATCGTAAGACGCCAGCGCCTCTTCCAGCCGCTTCAACTCGCGCAGGGCGTTCGCGCGGTTGTAGAGCGCATCGACATGATTGGGATTGAGCGCCAGCGCTTGATCGTAGCTGACCAGCGCCTCCTCGAGTCGCCCCAGATCCTGCAGCACCAGACCGCGATTGCTGTGGGCATCGGGATATTCGGGCCGCAGCGCGATGGCGGCATCGTATTCGGCCAATGCCTCGGGCAAACGCCGCAATTCGGACAGCACGTTACCGCGATTGCTGTGCGCCACCGCAGAGCGGGGATTAACAGCCAACGCCTGCCCCATCAGCATCTCGGCCTCGGCATATTGCTCACGCATGGCGTGGACGAGACCCAGCATGTGCAGCGCGTCGAACATGTTCGGATCGCGCGCCAGCACCGCGCGGTAGCAGCTCTCGGCAGTCGCCAGATCGCCGCTCGTCTGGGCCGCATGGCCGCGCCGCAGCGTCGCGATGATCTCTTGGGACGGTGGTTGGGGGAATGGGTTGCTCACGCGCCGGACACTACCCAGCGGAGCCAAAAAGACAAAGGGCCCGGCGCAGTCGCGCACGGGCCCTAAGACGCAAACCAAATTCTATTCTACGCGTGCGCACACCTCGAACACGGCATGCAAACCAAACCGCTATTAAGCGCGGGCTTGGGCGTAGTCGACAAACGCCGTGACGCGCGCCTGCAACGGGGCAGCGGCATCTTTCGCCGTGTTCACCGCGATGTCGCCGATCTTGGTGATCTCGGACACATACGATTCGACGGCTTTACGGGTGTAGTCGCTCTGAAGCTCGAAAAGATCTTTCGCGCTCTTCGTCTCAAACATGGCCTTCGTCGCAGCGATGCTCACTTCGAGAGCTTGGCGCGAATAGGCAAACCACTGGCTGTTGATCGTCTCGAAACCCTTGCCGGCGAGATGTGCGGCGCTGGTCCATGCTTCGGCGTTGTCTTTCGCGAAAGATACGAGCTCGTCGTAACCCTTCGCGGCTTTTTCCAAACCGTTCTTCACTGCATCGGCGCCATTCTTCATCGCGGTTTCAATCGCTTCTGCACCGGCAGCGGTCGTCTTCGTTGTCTTGCTAGCCATGATCGTTCCTCTTTGGTTTGCTGCAGTGCAGCACGATGTATATGAGCGAGCCAATATTCGGCGTCAAGACAATATGTTGCGTCGCACCAAAAAAATCCTCGCACCCGCACAATAGCGTTTAACCCCAGGAACTTAGGGAAATCCGCGCAATTGCCCACCGGCCGGTAGGGGGTATTAACCAATCGTAAACTTTTAGGATCTTAACGTCGTTATCTGCTTCGCGGGGGCTGTGCTTGCAGCCAGCGGTGCAATTTGGTCTCTTTCGGTCGGCACCGGAGGTTTCGGCGTGAGGAGCACAATGAGTCCCCTAAGGGCGACCCGTATATTTGCGAGCCGCTACACAGGAGCCTTGCTGGCTGGCCTGGCCGTTTTCTCAGGCCTCGTCGTGCCCGTGGACGCTGTCGCGAAAGTGCGCCCCAAGCCGGTCGCGGCCTATGCCGCCAAAGTGGCCCGCGCCTGGAACCCCGATCCCACCCTGCCCGATATCGGTAAGGATGCCGCCATCGTGATCGATGGCGCGAGCGGCAAGATTCTCTACGAGCGGGATGCCGACGCCATCCGCTACCCGGCCTCGCTCACCAAGATCATGACCCTGTATTTGCTGTTCGACGCCATGGCGAAGGGCCAGTTCAGCCTGACCACGCCGCTGACGGTCTCCACGCATGCGGCCGAACAGGAGCCAACCAAGCTCAACCTCCCGCCGGGTGACAGCGTCCCGGTGGAAACCGCCATCAAGGCTATCGTCGTGCTTTCGGCCAATGACGTGGCCGTGGTGATCGCCGAGGCGCTGGGCG
>CAIYRG010000174.1 GCA_903928515.1 uncultured Alphaproteobacteria bacterium
GATAAGGGAAAGCTCCCGGCCAGATTCCTTTGAGGACATCTAAAGTTTGTTCGCTTTAACGAATGAACGGATCGTAGCCCTTCAGCACCGTGAACGGAGTCGGCTTTTGCTGCCCCGCACCAATCGGTCCCGTGCCGCCGGGCGCCTCGTTCCAGGCATCGCCCGCTTTGTGCCCTACGGGTACGGAATGACAGACAACGAAGCCGCGCTGGCCTGCGGGATATTGGTGCAGCATGCAATTGTGTCCGGCCGCGTCCCAATACCAAAGCCCGGCCTGCATAGGCGCCAGCGAAACCGATGGCCCGAATTCCTGATAGGTGCCGTCGGCGTGGTAGAACATCCGCCGTTCCTGCTGCGGCGTGGCATCCACGTGGCCGCGATTCATCACCTCGGTGTTGCCGTAGTAACCCGCAAGCCCATCGCCTTTCGGTCGTTGGTCGGTGTTCGGTGCGTTTGCGGGCTTCTTGAAGCGCAGCAGGAATTGATCGGCGGAATCTTTTGTCGCTTGCGTCACGGCAACGGCGCGATTGTCGCCCGCATTGGCGAGCGCATTGCTTTCGCCATCCAAAACAAAACCGGCAGCCAGAATTTCCGCCTTTACGGCGTCGGCTTCCGAACGCGCCAACTCCGCTTTGCCGAACCCTGCCCCTTTTTCGGCCGCATAATCGGCGACCACAAACACACCGCCCGGCTTCAACGCCGCGAAGATCGCTTTGTCGATCGCAGGCACCACTTTGTCGGTACCAATGGCGGGTGAATGCAGCAGATGATAGGCATCGATGCTCACCACCGCATCGAGCTGGAAGGGCGCGGAGAACTGTCCATCGTACTGATACAGAATCTCCAGCATCGCTTTGGTGTTGGAATATTGCGCGATGTTCTGGATCTCTAAAATGGGATCTATGGGATTGGGCACAGGGTCTTTGCCCTGCTTCAGCAGCGCGCGGTTCGCTTCGTTGAAACGCTCGACATCGCGATACCCCGCAGGCAAGCCGGCGATCGCAAACAGCCGCCCGCCATCCCCCACCAGCGGGGACAGCAGGCGCGTGTAGTAACCGTCACGGGGCAGGAAATCGGCAACCGTCATGCCGGGTTTGATGCCGGCGAAGGTGAGCACTTGGTCAGGTTTGCGTTTGGCGTCGCGGTCAATGTCCCAAACCGGACGGCCGGGATCGCGAACCACCGCCGCTGTCGAATCCGCAGCGATGGCACCACCAGTCATCGCGGCGCTCGCTAGAAGTACCGCCAATATCGAGACGTTTCGAAATGCCATGACGCCCTCCCCAGAGCTTTTTGGCCAAAGCCAATTGGAGAGAGGGCTAGCGCCGGAAAGCATACGCGGAAAGGCTTGCGTGCTGGAATGCCAGCAATCTTGGCAAATTACGCGCGGACGCGCACATAGCTTTCGTTGAGGTCGCGCACCTTGGCGCAACCCACCAATGCCAGATCGCGCTCCAATTCCTCGCGCATGATGGTGAGCATACGGTCCACGCCCTTCTCGCCGCCCGCGGCAAGCGAATAGAGCATCGGCCGGCCGAACGACACGGCATCCGCGCCAAGTGCCAGCGCCTTCACAACGTGTGAGCCGCGGCGCACGCCGCCATCCACGATCAGCTCCAACTTGCGGCCCACCGCATCGCGCATCGGGCGCACGCAATCGACAGGCGCGGCCGAACCGTCCAACTGCCTTCCGCCATGGTTGGAAATCATGATCGCGGTGGCGCCGCTATCGGCGGCAATCTTTGCGTCTTCCGCCGACAGCACGCCTTTGATGGCAAACGGCCCGCCCCAGAGTTTCGCAAGCCACTCCGCACCTTGCCAGTTCGCCGTGCGGTCGAACTGGTTGTTGAAATACTCCATGATGCCTTGGCTGGCCTTACCTTCCTTCGAAAGGGCATGGTCGACATTGGCGAATTTGAATTCCGGATTGATCGCGAAGCGCAGCGACCATTCCGGCTTGATCGCGCAGGCCAGTATGGTGGCGAGCGTCATCTTCGGCGGGAATGTGAGGCCGGAACGCTTGTCGCGCTCGCGATTGCCACCCACGGGCGAGTCCACCGTCAGGCAGATCGACGTGAAGCCGGAAGCGCGGGCGCGCTCCACCAATTCCTTCGTCAGCCCGAGATCCTTGTGCAGATAGACCTGAAACATCTTCGGCGCCGAGGTCGCCTTGGCGATGTCTTCCATCGAGGTGGTGCCTAATGTCGAGACGGCCATCAACACACGGTGCTTGTTTGCGGCCCGCGCGGCCGCCAATTCCTTGTTATGGTGGAACAGCCGCCCGCCACCTGTGGGCGCCAAGAAGATCGGCATCGGCATGTCGCAACCCAGCACATGCGTGCGCGTGTCGATCTCGGCCACGTTCACCAGCGCGCGGTTGATGAGTTCGTATTTCTCGAAGGCGCGCGTGTTGTTCTTCAGGCTCCATTCGTCGTCGGCCGCGCCATCGATGTAGTTGAACATGGGCGCCGGAAGACGGCGGCGCGCCAGGCGGCGGAAATCTTCAACATTGTTGCAGCGCGCAATCGACATGCCAGTCCTCGAAAAAAAGGGGCCCCAAATGTGGCCTTGAGTGCCTGGCGGGAGTAGCCGCCCTCGCCCGGCGTTGCAATGTTTTCCCGCTTGGGGCCGAGGCAGAAAGCCTTGTAGCCTGGGCTTTATAAAAATAACGAGACTTCATAAGATAAAAACACGGGGCGGCGCGCATATGGCGAAGCGGCAAGACAAGATGCGGCTGGGCGCGTTCTTCAACCCGACCGGCCACCATGTCGCTTCCTGGCGGCACCCGCGCGCCCAAGCCGATGCCGGTATCAACTTCCAGCACTACGCCGAGATCACACGCACCGCCGAGCGCGGCCTATTCGACATGGTGTTCCTGGCCGACAATGTCGGCGTGCGGCGTGCACACCCCGAAGCACTGTCGCGCTCGGCGCAATACGTTGCGAATTTCGAGCCGCTGACGCTGCTCTCCGCGCTCTCGGCGGTGACGACGCGCATCGGCCTCGCCTGCACCCTATCCACCAGCTACAACGAGCCGTTCCATATCGCGCGCAAGATGGCCTCACTGGATCATTTGAGCGGCGGACGCGCGGGCTGGAATGTCGTCACATCCTCCTCGCAATTCGAAGCCGAGAATTTTGGCCGCGACAAACCGTTGCCGCATGCCGAGCGTTATGCCCGCGCGCAAGAATCCGTCGCGATCGTGCAAGCACTTTGGGATAGCTGGGACGACGACGCGTTCGTGCGCGATAAGGCTTCCGGCCAATTCTTCGATCACGACAAGCTTCACACGCTCAATCACAAGGGTAAGTTCTTCTCGGTTAAAGGCCCGCTCAACATTCCGCGCAGCCCGCAAGGCCATCCGGTGCTGATTCAGGCCGGCGCGTCGGATGACGGGATGGATTTGGCCGCCGCCATCGCCGATGTGGTGTTCAGTCCGCATCTCACGCTCGATACCGCACGCGCCTATTACAAAGAGCTGAAGGAGATCGCGCAGAAGAAATTCGGCCGCGATCCCGACAGCATCAAGGTGCTGCCCGGTGTTTCTGCCATTATCGGGCGCAGCGATGCGGAAGCGTCGGAAGAATATGATCGCTTGCAGGCGCTCATCCATCCCATCGTCGCGCGCGAAATCCTATCACTCGTGTTGAGCGGCTTCGATCTGGCACCTTACGACATGGATGGTCCCTTGCCCGACATCCCCGTGCCGGTCGATGGCAGCCAGAGTCATTTCAAATCGACGGTGGATTTGGCGCGGCGCGAGAATCTCACCATCCGGCAATTGGCGATGCGTGTGGCCGGGGCGCGCGGCAAGAGCGTGATCAAAGGTTCGCCCGCCAGTGTCGCTGACCAGCTCGAC
>CAIYRG010000175.1 GCA_903928515.1 uncultured Alphaproteobacteria bacterium
GTCTTCATCATCATCTTCATTCCGCTGTCCTTCGCCTCGCACCGGTTTTCGCAGAAGGTGGACAAGACCGCGATCGGCCCTGTCGATCGCGCGCTCGGTTTCCTCTTCGGCATCGTGCGCGGGCTTGTGATCGTGGCGCTCGGCTACATCGTCTTTTCCAATTTTGTTTCGCTCAGTAACCAACCCGATTGGATTAAGCGCGCACGCCTGCTGCCCACCATTCAGGAAACGAGTGAAGTGTTGTTAACGCTGGTGCCGGAAGACAATTCTCTGCGCCGTCATAATGTCGCGGCGGATGATGAGCCTCTGCCTGCAAAAACGCGTCCCACCACGGCACAGAAGGGCAACGGCAACAAACAGAGCTATGGCGCCGACGAACGTCGCGCGCTAGACAGGCTGATTGAAGCCACAGGGTGGAAATAGGACGCACATGGCGACTCCCTTCGACGGCGACACCCTCCACGAAGAATGCGGCGTTTTCGGCGTTTTCGGCCGCGACGACGCGCCTGCGCTCACCGCGCTGGGGCTGCATTCGTTGCAGCATCGCGGTCAGGAAGCTGCGGGCATCGTCTCCTTCGATGGAACGCAATTCACTGCCGAGCGCCATATGGGCCTTGTGGGCGACGTGTTCGGCAAAAGCGGGCACATCGAAAGCCTGCGCGGCGACAACGCCATCGGCCACGTTCGCTATTCCACCACCGGCGGTTCGTCCGCGCGCAACATCCAGCCGATGTTCGCCGATCTTGCCGGCGGCGGCCTGGCGCTGGCGCATAACGGCAATCTGACGAACGCGCGTGCATTGCGCTTGGATCTCGTGCGCAACGGGGCGATCTTCCAATCGACCTCCGACACCGAAACCATCATCCATCTCGTGGCCCGCAGCAGCTATGGGCCGGTGGTGGAAAAGCTGATCGACGCGCTGAAGCATGTCGAAGGCGCGTATTCTCTCGTCGCGCTGACTTCCAAAAAATTGATTGGCGTGCGCGATCCTTACGGCGTGCGTCCGCTCGTGCTGGGCACTCTCGAAGGCTCTTACATCCTTGCGTCGGAAACCTGTGCGCTCGACATCATCGGCGCGGATTTCGTGCGCGATATCGAGCCGGGCGAAATGGTGATCATCACCCATGACGGATTGGAATCTTTGAAGCCGTTCGGAACGCGCCCCAAGCGATTCTGCATTTTCGAATATGTCTATTTCGCGCGCCCCGATTCCCTGATGGAAGGGCGCAACGTCTATGAAGTGCGCAAGCGCATCGGCGAGGAATTGGCGCTTGAAGCGCCTGCCGACGCCGACATGGTTGTTCCCGTGCCCGATTCCGGCGTGCCCGCCGCGCTGGGTTTCAGCCAGGCCTCGGGCCTGCCGTTCGAGCTGGGCATCATCCGCAACCATTATGTCGGCCGCACCTTCATCGAGCCGACGGATCGTATCCGCCATCTGGGTGTGCGTCTGAAGCACAATCCGAACCGCGAGAAGCTAAGGGGCCAACGCGTGGTCCTGGTCGATGACTCCATCGTGCGCGGCACCACCTCCAAGAAGATCGTCGAGATGGTCCGCGACGCGGGCGCAGCCGAGGTGCATTTCCGCATCGCCAGCCCGCCCACCACGCATTCGTGCTTCTACGGCGTGGATACGCCGAACAAGGAAGATCTGCTGGCCCACAAGCTCGATCTCGAGGGCATGCGCGAATTTATCCAGGCCGACAGCCTGGCCTTTATCTCGATGAATGGGCTCTACCGCGCCACCGGCGAGGCGCGCCGCACGGCCGGGGCGCCGCAATTCTGCGATGCCTGTTTCTCGGGCGAATATCCGATTGCACCGACCGACGCAGTCGGCGAAAAGACCCGGCAATTGTCGCTGCTCGTCGAAGCTTAATATGACCAATCTCAAACCTTTGTCCGGGCGCGTCGCGCTCGTCA
>CAIYRG010000176.1 GCA_903928515.1 uncultured Alphaproteobacteria bacterium
CAATGGCGCAACAGCGCGCTGAATTTTTTCTCGCTCAACACGCTGCTCGAAAGCCTCGATGCGCCGCCGCCCGGCAAAGGCTTCGCGCGCGCGCGGCCCGCATCCGACATGACGACGTTGCGGATGCTGCACGGCGATGAGGCCATTCGCGGCATGGCGCATGCGCCAGCCGCGATCCGCAAACTTTGGGAAACGTGCCAATTGCCGGACTTCCGCAAGCTCTCGACCGATGAGCATGCGAGCCTTGTGGGACGACTTTACCGCTATCTGATGAGTGACGCGGGCGTGATCCCGGAAGATTGGCTGGCGAACCAAGTGGCCTATCTCGATGTGATCGAGGGCGATGTCGACACGCTCTCGGGCCGCCTCGCACAGATCCGCACCTGGACCTACGCCGCCAATCGTCCGAACTGGACCGCAGATCCTTCGCATTGGCAGGCGCAAACGCGCGCGGTGGAAGACCGCCTTTCGGATGCGTTGCATGAGAAGCTGACGCAGCGTTTCCTTGATCGCCGCACCTCGGCCCTTATGCGCCATTTGCGCGATGAAGAACATCTGGCGTTGAACCTGGATGATTCCGGCGCGGTGTCGCTGGGCGAAGAACATGTCGGCAAGCTGGAAGGTTTTCGTTTTGCCGCCGATCCGCGCGCCGAAGGCATGCACGGCCGCACGCTACGCGCCGCCGCGTTGAAAGGCTTGGAAGGCGCGTTCGGCGCGCGTGCGCGTGCCTTGATCGACGCGAAGGATGCCGACATCAGCTTAAGCGAGCACGGACAGTTGTGGTGGAACGGCGCGGTGGTCGGGCGCTTGCGCGCCGCCGCGCATCCGCTGTCGCCCGCGGTCGATCTGCTGGCCGATGATATTCTCAGCGGTGGCGCGCGCGAGAATGTGCAAGCGCGGTTGGACGACTGGATCAATTCGCACATCAAACGGCTGCTTACGCCGCTGACGATGCTGCGTGACGCAGCGAACGCACGCGACACCGCGTTGCCCGGCGTGGCGCGTGGCATCGCCTATCAACTCGCGGAAGCCGCGGGCACGCTGGACCGTTCGGTGGCGATACTGCCTGATGACATTCGCGCCGCCGAGATTGCCCTGAAACGTTTCGGCGTGCGCATCGGCCGGCACTCGGTGTTTCTGCCCGCCTTGTTGAAACCCGCATCGGCCGCGCTGGCGGGATTGCTGTGGGCGGTGCATGCGCGCGTCGAGCCGATTCCCTCGCCGCCTTCGCCGGGTTTGACCTCGTTCGAACTCGACATGGCGCTGCCGGGGCCGTTCATGGCGGCGACCGGCTTTCGCGTGTTCCAGCGCCGCGCGATACGGCTCGACATCCTGGAGCGCGTCGACGCCACGCTGGCGCAGGCCGTGCGTATGAAATTGGATGCGGGGGCTCTACAGCGCGAAGTGTCGTCGCTGCTGGGTTGCGGCAACGACGAAGCCGATACAATCGCGCGCACGCTTGGCTATCGCAAAGTTCAGAACCGCGAAGCGAAGCCATCTGTGGCAGAAGGAACGCCTACCCCGCCGCAAGAGATCTGGATCAGGCCGCGCGATAAACAACAGGCAAAGCATCCGCACCATGGCGCGAAGCCTGCCGTGAAAGAACCCGCGAAAGAGGCGAACAATTCCTCGCCCTTCGCGCAACTCAAAGCCCTGATCGACACGAACTGAAATGCCAAATTGAAATGACGGCCGACGAAGACGACTCGCCGCAAAGTCTCCGTATCGACAAATGGCTGTGGCATGCGCGCTTCTGCAAAACGCGGTCGGTGGCGCAGGAATTGGCGGCCAAGGGCCGGGTGCGGCTGAACGGCAACCGCGTGGAAAAGGCCAGCGCCGCGGTGCGCCCAGGCGATATCCTTACCCTGCCCGCGGGCAGCAAAGTGGTGGTGGTGAAAGTCCTCGGACTGGGTATCCGCAGGGGCCCGGCCAGCGAGGCGCGGAAGCTCTATGAGACCGTGCCGGAGAGGGCCTCGGAGAGTGTCGGCCAAGACATACCGGCTGAACCGTTTTAGAAGCTTGATAGTTCCGTTCCGGCACCGTAAGGAACGGCCCGTTTGCTCATCGTCCGGAGAAGCCCATGACCTACGTCGTCACCGAAGCGTGCATCCGCTGCAAGTATATGGATTGCGTCGAGGTCTGCCCGGTCGATTGCTTTTATGAGGGCGAGAACATGCTCGTCATCCATCCGGACGAGTGCATCGATTGCGGCGTGTGCGAGCCGGAATGCCCCGCCGAGGCCATTAAGCCCGACACCGAGCCGAGCCTTGAGAAGTGGCTTGGGGTTAATGCCGAATACGCCAAGCAGTGGCCGAACATCACCCAGAAGGGTGAGCCGCCGGCCGATGCCAAGGAGATGGACGGACAATCGGACAAATTTGAGAAGTATTTCAGCCCGAAGCCCGGTTCCGGCTCGTAAAATACTCCACGCCCGCCTCTGTGCAATTTACGCTATTTTCAAAAAGCGGGAATTGTTACGGCATTTCAACCGCTTGCGGGCGAGAATGTGCTTTATTTTTCCGTAAAATTATGATAGGCTCCTAACTGAAGTCAAACGGTGCGTCTTACGCGGCTCTGACCGAGTAGATGACCTGCTACGCCAAAGCGGGTGTGAGACGTGGCCGGTGGATATGATTTCCCGGTTTGGACGTGGAGTACTGGTGGAAGCCTGATGGCTTGGCCGCGGGTATTCGCAACGCTTGCCGGGAGTTTTTTGGGCAGGGCTTGGCAGCCTTATCTGCCGGGAAAGGTTCCTATGACAGTCGCAAAGAAGAAGGCTCCGGAGAAACAAGCTCCGGGCAAGGCTCCCAGCGTGAAGCCGCAGGCGGCGAAAGCCGCCGCCGTCCGCTCAACCCCGGCTCCCAAGCCCGCTCCTGCACCCGTGAAGCAGGCCGCGCCGAAGGTGCAACCCGCCAGCGTGAAACCGCAAGCCGCCGCTATCAAGCCGCCGGCGCCGAAGCTCGCCGCCGTGAAGCCGGCCGTGGCGCCTACGCCGGTGAAACCGGTCGTCGCTGCCGTAGCCAAGCCTGTTGTTGCCGCGCCGGTCGTTGCGAAGCTTGCCCCCGCGGTGAAGACAAAACACGAATTCAAGAAAGACGATTTCGTTGTCTATCCGACGCATGGCGTCGGCCGCATTCAGAAGATCGACGAACAGGAAGTCGCCGGGCTGCTGCTCGAGCTTTTCGTCATCGCGTTCGAGAAGGACAAGATGATCCTTCGCGTGCCGACCCAGAAGGCGAAAATCGTGGGCATGCGCAAACTCTCCACGCCTGAGGTGGTGGCGACCGCCTTGAACACGCTGAAAGGCCGCGCGCGCATCAAGCGCACGATGTGGAGCCGCCGCGCGCAAGAATACGAAGCGAAGATCAATTCGGGCGATCTCGTCGCCATCGCGGAAGTGGTGCGCGATCTGCATCGCGCCTCCGGCCAGCCGGAGCAGAGCTACAGCGAACGGCAGCTCTATGAAGCCGCCCTCGCCCGCATGGCGCGCGAAGTGGCTGCCATCGAACGCATCGACGAACCGGCCGCCGTGAAGCGGATCGAAGGCGGGCTCGTCAAGAAGGCGGCTTAAAGGTCGTCCTCAGTATCGGATTTAGACGACGGCGCGGAGCGATGCTTCCGCGCCGTTTTCTTTTTGGGCGCATCGCCGCCTGCATCGTCTTCCTGTGCACCATCGTCATGGACCCGCCTTTCACGCGGATGATGCTCGCGTGGTTTTCGCTCGTGGGTTTGGCTTTCGCGGGTTTTGCGAATGCGCGGTTTGTGCTTGGGCCGCGGCACTTTGAAGAACGCGCTGTCAGGCGTGATCGGATCAAGCATCTCCAACGCCTCGGCGTGCGCGATTTCCATTTCCGGCCCGTTGAACGATTCGATCCAGCCGCGCACGCGGACGCGCTGGCCCTCCAGCGCCATCAGCCGCGCCTTGCCGTTGATCGCGTTGTGGAGATTTTCCGGCGCGATGGTGATTGTGAAATCGGTTTTGCGGTCCTCGCCGAAATTCAGATAGGCCCGATTGCCAACAAGCGCTGCCGACAGGATCTTGCCTTCGACGATCTCAAAACTTCCCACCCGGCGGCGCAACGCGCCCACATCGCTCGCGGCATAAGTCCGAAACACGCCATCGCCCCAATGGCCCGCATGCTTGGTCCGCGCCTCGTCTTCAGCCGCCAGCAAGGATTTGGCGCAGGGTGCGCTCGGGCCATCGGGCAAGACACGCGCCAGCCCATCCTGCACCAGACGAAGCTGCAGCCAGAGGCCGTCGGCAAACACTTGCGCAGGTTTGCGGCCATAGCGATCGGCAGCGGCGGCAGGTGCCAATTTCAGCGCGTGGCCCGCCAGCGCCGCGCGCAAGGGTTCGAGCGCATCGGCATCGCCTTTCGGCGCTATAATACCAGCGAGCAGGATTTCCACACCGCGCGCATCGGTGAACGAGATCCCGCTTACCACCCGCCCTATGGCAACCGGCTCGGTGCCCGCAGCCGGACATGCGGCAGGTTTGGGCGCGGCCGGTTTCGCCGCCGCCGTATGCGCAAAAAAGAGCAGCGCGAGCGGGAATAAACCGCGCGCCAGACGCGCATAACGCAGCACAGGAATGGCTCTCCAAAATGTTTCCAAACAACCGCCAATCGCGTATCTTTGCTTCGAAAATCGGCAAGATTAAGCCGGTTCTGCCGGAGGAATTCCCATCATGCCGTCTTCGCTCGCGCGCGGGGCTTTCGCGCTCACGCTGTTGCTGCCTGCCTGCGCGTTTGCCGCCGCGTCCAATGCCGTGACGCCGGTGAGCACCGATCTGTCGGCAGCACCTGCCGGCAAATACAATCTGCAGACCTCGCACTCACAGGTGCATTTCTCGATCATCCACACAGAGCTGAGCCCCTATATGGGCCGCTTCAACAAGGTGTCGGGCAGCATCCAGCTTGACCCGAAAAATCCTGAGAAGAGTGCCGTGGATGTGACCATCGCGATGAGCGATCTCGACACGCCGTTCGCCGGACCTGGCGGCAAGAAGACTCTCGATGCGGAGATCTGCGGCGATGAGGCGTTCAACTGCACGATGTTCCCGTCGGCGAACTTCAAATCGACCGCGATCAAAGTGACCGGCAAGAACACCGCCGATATCACCGGCGATCTGTCGTTCCATGGTGTGAGCAAACCGCTGGTGTTGCACGCAGCCTTTGTTGCCGGCCGCCTGTCGCCTTTCGGCGGCAAGGATTACACGCTCGGCCTCACCGCGAGCGGCACGATCAAGCGCAGCGATTTTGGCGTGAACAAGATGGCGTGGAGCGCAGACCTTTCAGACGAAGTCGGCCTCACCATTTCCATTGAAGCGCGCCAAGCGCCCGCGAATTAAGGCCGAGCGCCAAAGCCAACAAAGACTCGCGAGCACAACCACATGCAAAGCACCAACAGCACGCGTTATGGCGCGGTGGCGATGACCTTCCATTGGCTCATTGCACTCGGCATCCTGACCAACATCGCACTCGGCTATCTGATGGACGACAATGCCGACGTGGCCACGATGCAGCGGTTCCGGTTGTTCCAGTTCCACAAATCCATTGGACTGACGATCCTGGTGCTGTCGATCCTGCGGCTGGCCTGGCGGTTGATCCATAAAGCCCCGCGCCTGTCGCCGCATCTCTCGGCTTTCGAGCGCATCTCGGCGCACGCCGTGCATTGGCTGTTCTATGTGCTGATGATCGTGGTGCCGTTCCTGGGCTGGGCGGCGGTGTCGGTCGCGCCCATCGGTATCCCGACACTGTGGTTCACGCTGTTCCGCGTGCCGCATCTGCCCTATCTGGGCACGCTTCCGCGCGCCGAGAAGCTGCCGCTGGCCGATCTCTTCAACACGACACACACATTTTTGGCGTATTCGTTTCTTATGCTTTTGGTGTTGCATGTGGCAGGCGCCTTGAAGCATCAATTCTGGGACCGCGACAACGAACTTGGAC
>CAIYRG010000177.1 GCA_903928515.1 uncultured Alphaproteobacteria bacterium
AACCCGATCTGGTGATCCTCGATCTCGGGCTTCCGGATGGGGACGGGATGGAGCTGCTGCGCGATCTGCGCGGCTGGTCGAAGGTCCCTGTCATCGTGCTGTCGGCGCGGGTCCACGAGGGCGACAAAATCGCCGCCCTCGATGCCGGCGCCGACGACTACCTGACCAAGCCTTTCTCCATGACCGAGCTTTTGGCGCGCCTGCGCGCCGTTATGCGCCGCGTGCGCCCCAGCCTTGTGGAAGATGTGGTGAAGGCGGGCGATGTCATCATCGACCGCGGCAGCCATCGCGTGCGCCGCGCCGACCGCGATATCCATCTCGGCCCCACCGAATACCGCCTTCTCGATCATCTGATGCAGCATCCGGGCCGCGTCTTCACGCGCGAGCAATTGCTGGATGCCGTCTGGGGCTCCGACATCTATGTCGAAGCCCGCACCGTGGACGTGCATGTCGGACGTTTGCGCAAGGCACTGAACAATTCGGGCGAGCGCGATCCCATCCGCACCGTGCGCTCGGCCGGCTATTCCTTCGACGAGACGTTTACGAGCTAGCCGACCTAACGCGCGCATAGAAAAGCCGCCGTCTCGCGACGGCGGCTTTTGATTTTTTCGCTGTGCCGAACTTAATGCGCGGCGCGGCGTTGGCGGGCGACCTGCGGCTGATAGGCCTTGCGCGCATGGGCTTCGCAATAGGGCGAGCCGCCCTTCGGATTGCGACCGCAGAAATGGAAATCGTTTTCCGACGGATCGCCAACCGGCCAGCGGCACATGCGGTCGTTGATTGTCAGCATCGTGGCGAAGCTGCCATCAGCGAGAACAATGGGGGCTTCTTCCACCACCGCCGGTTCCGGAGCTGCCAGACGCACCGATGTTTTATGCGGCGAGGCGGCGCGCGGACGCTCCACCCGCGTCGGGCCGGCGCGCCCGGCCAATCCTAAGCGATGCACCTTGCCGATCACGGCATTGCGCGACACGCCGCCAATCGCACGTGCGATCTGGCTGGCGCTTAAACCCTCCGCCCAAAGCGTTTTGAGCTGCTCAACGCGTTCATCCGTCCAACCCATTGGTGGCTCCCGGCCCTAAAAATCCTACCAAATATCGTATCAAACGGGTTAACGGGCACAAGGATTGCTAGGGTATCGCTACCCCTTGTCCACAACATTGGCCTGTGCGTAAGAGCAGATTCCAAGGGGCTTGCAGAGGGCTTCTCGTTAAGAAAGCCAACAGAATCGCGGACTTTTTGCTCCCCACATCCTTTGTTATGGGTTCAAGACCAGAGCGCGGTCACGAAATCGGCAAGTTCGCGCCACGCCGCGGCGATGCGGTGATATTCGTCTTTGTCTTTCGAAGTGCGGGCTTCGCCCGCATTGCGTTCGGCCATCGCGGCGAACTGCAAATATCTTTCGTGCCGCTTGCATGGGCGTCTCTTGCGTGGCGTCTCTCTATCGTCTGCCAATCGTCGCGATCTCCGCGTCCGCAATGTCAGAAAGCGAACATAGAGCTTTCGTTCCGGGTTCCCGTATAGCTGCGGTGGGCCGAAACCGGCTAACGCATTGTGGCAGCACTACGAATCTGCGGTTGGCGGGTTTGGGGAAGAGCCTTGACCCCAAACGTCCACAGGCAGATAACACGCGCTTCTTTTTTTGACGCCCCAGTCACGTTTGCCTGATCACGTTTGCAGGCAGACATCGGGGACGAATTTGAGGGAAGTTCCCAAAGCCGGTTCGGTTTTGGTGAGTTGGTGATTGGAACTTGGGGAGTTTTCGGTGATTTCGCCGGTCATGCCCACCTACAATCGCGCGGACATCGCTTTTGTCCGTGGTGAGGGCCCGTATCTGTTCGATGAAAAGGGCGGCCGCTATCTCGATTTCGGATCGGGCGTGGCGGTGAATTCGCTTGGCCACGCGCATCCGCATCTGGTGAGCGCGTTGCGCGAGCAGGCGGGCGTGCTGTGGCACACCTCGAACCTCTATCGCATGCCGGGGCAGGAACGCCTCGCCGCACGCCTCATTGAGCACAGCTTTGCCGATACCGTGTTCTTCGCGAACTCGGGCGCGGAAGCGATGGAAGCTGCCATCAAGACCGCGCGGCGCTTTCACTATGTGAACGGCGCGCCGGAACGTTATCGCCTCATCACGTTTGAAGGCGCGTTCCACGGCCGCACGCTGGCGACGATCTCCGCTACGGGCGCTGCGAAGTTTCTTGAAGGCTTTGGCCCCAAGGTCGACGGTTTCGATCAGGTTCCGTGGTGCGATGCCGAAGCGGCCGCGCGCGCGGTGGGGCCGCAAACTGCGGGCATCATCGTGGAGTGCATCCAAGGTGAAGTCGGCATTCGCGTGCCGCCCGATGGTTTCCTGAAACGGTTGCGCGAAATCTGCGACGCCAACGGCTTGCTGCTCATCATGGATGAAGTGCAAACCGGCGTTGGCCGCACGGGCCGTCTGTTCGCCTACGAAGAAACCGGTGTTGCGCCAGACATTATGGCGCTGGCCAAAGGTTTGGGCGGCGGTTTCCCGGTGGGCGCGTGCCTGGCGACCGAAAAGGCCGCCAAGGGCATGGTCGGCGGCACGCATGGCTCGACCTTCGGCGGCAATCTGCTCGCCACGGCCGCGGCCAACGCGGTGCTCGATGTCATTCTGGCGCCGGGCTTCCTGGATCGCGTGCGCAGCATCTCCGGTCATTTCCAGCAGCAACTCGCGATGCTGTTGTCGGAGCATCCCACGATCATCACCGAAGTGCGAGGCAGGGGCCTGATGCTTGGTCTCAAGCTCAACGTGCCGGCGGGCGAATTCGTCACAAGGTTGCGCGACAAACATGTGCTGTCGGTTGGCGCCACCGAGAACGTGGTGCGCCTTGTGCCGCCGTTGATCGTGGACGAAAGCCATTTGCGCGAAGCGGTGCAGGCGATTTCCGAAGTCTGCGCCAGCTTTGAACACGAGAAGAAGGCTCTCTGACATGTCCTCTTCCGTGAAGAGTCCCAAGAATGGGACCGCGAAACATTTTCTGGATCTGGCGGATTTCAACGCCAAATTCTTGCGCGATCTGCTGACCAAGGCGCGCAAGCGCAAGCAAGCGCGCAGTGGCATGTCGCGCGGCGAACTCGACGCCGACAAGCCGCTGAACGGCAAGATGGTGGCGCTGATCTTCGAAAAGCCTTCCACGCGCACGCGTCTGTCTTTTGACGTGGGTGTGCAGGAAATGGGCGGCTCCACGATCATGCTGACGGGCCAGGAGATGCAGCTCGGCCGGGGCGAGACCATCGCGGATACCGCACGGGTGCTTTCGCGTTATGTCGATGCCGTGATGATCCGCACGCTCGACCACAAGACGCTGATGGAACTCGCCGAGAACGCCACGGTGCCGGTCATCAATGGCCTCACCAAACGCTCGCATCCCTGCCAGGTGATGGCGGATGTGCTGACGTTCGAAGAGAAACGTGGGCCCATCAAAGGCAAGACGATTGCCTGGACGGGGGATGCCAACAACGTGCTGGCGTCGTGGATTCACGCCGCCGCGCGCTTCGATTTCACGTTGAACGTGGCGACGCCCAAGGAATTTGCACCCGGCAAAGCCTTGCGCGATTTCGTGAAGCTTGAGGATGCGGCGGTGAATTTCGGCAGCGATCCTGCGAAGGCCGTCGCCAAGGCCGATTGCGTGGTCACCGACACGTGGGTGTCGATGGGCGATGGCGCGGCGAAGCGCCGTCACAATCTTCTGAAGCCCTATCAGGTGAACCGCGCGTTGATGGCGCGCGCCAAGCCCGATGCCATTTTCATGCACTGCTTGCCCGCGCATCGCGGCGAGGAAGTGACGGATGACATCATCGACGGGCCGCAATCGGTCGTGTTCGATGAAGCCGAAAATCGTCTGCACGCGCAGAAGGCGATTTTGGAATGGTGCCTCGGGTGAAAGCGAAAGCCGACCCGTCTTACGTTCCTGCGCCCAAGACCGATTTCGTTCTGCCCTTCGACCTGCCGCAGGTGAATCTGCGCGGCCGCTTCGTTCGGTTGGGCTCCGTGTCTTCGCGTGCGCTGGAAGCGCACCCTTTGCCGGAATCCGCCGCACGCATTCTGGCGGAAGCCGTGACGCTGGATGCGTTGCTGGGCAGCGCGCTAAAGCTGGATGGCCGCGTCAGCGTGCAGTTGAAGGGCGATGGCCCGCTCAACCTCGTGGTGGCGGATTTTTATGCCGGTGGCGGCTTGCGCGGTTATGCGAGATATGACGCCGAAGCCTTGACGCAGAAAGATGCGCGCGATTTCTCCACGCTGGTCGGCAAAGGCATTCTCGTCATGACGCTGGAGCCACAGCCGGGGGCGGCGAATTACCAGGGCATGGTGGAATTGTCGGACAAAGGCCTTTCGGCTTCCGCCGAAACCTACTTCGCGCAATCCGAGCAGTTGCCGACCCTGATCCGCTTGGCGGCGGCGCCGCTTTATCGCGCCGGCGATCATGGCAAGCATGGCTGGGCGACCGGCGGCATTATGGTGCAGGCCGTGCCGGGTGCGGTCGAGCGCGATGTGCTTGCGTCGGACGACTGGCAGCGCATTGCGATGTTTCTACAGACGCTGGAAGATATCGAATTGCTCGATACGGAAATCGCCGCCGAAGATGTGCTATGGCGGCTGTTCAACGAAGACGAGCTTCGCGTCCATCCGTTTCAGCCGGTGCATTTCGAATGTTCGTGCAGCGCCGACAAAGTGCGCCCGGTGTTGGAAAACTATCCGGCCGATGAGCGCAAGACGCTGGCCGAAGCAGACGGCATCATCCGCGCACGCTGCGAATTCTGCGGCGAGACGTATCAATTTCCGCTCAACGATTTCGATAGCAAATAACTTTACGCCGCGAGATTGGCGAGCGGTACGTTCAGCGTCACGCGCAACCCTGCCGGCTGCCAATCGTGATCTATCGTACCGCCAAGCTGCTGCACGATGCTGGCGTGCAGCAGAGTGTTACCGAAGCCCAATTTCGTGGGTGCGCCATCGACGCATGGCCCACCGGTTTCAATCCACTCCACGCAAACGCGTCCATCCGTTTCGCGCCATGTGATCGTGACGGTTCCATCGTGGTTCTTGAGCGCGCCGTATTTCGCGGCGTTGCTGGCAAGTTCGTGTAGCGCCAGCGCGAAGCTGTTCATCGCCCGGTCGCCCAGGTGCAATGCCGGTCCATCGACCTGAATGCGAGTGGCTTTCGCGGAGCCGACATCGCCATGCGGTTTCAGAATGGTCTCGACCAACTGACGCAAGCTTGAACCGTGCGTCTCTATGGCGCCGTCGCTGAAACTGCGGCGCACCAAGCCGTGCGCAATCGCGAGCGCATGGAATCGGCCCGAGATCGTGTTCGCCAATTCTTCTTTGCTCCCGCTGCTTTTTGCGCTGGCGCGGACAATGCCTTCGGCGATGGCGAACATGTTCTTGACGCGATGGCTCATTTCTTTAGCCAGCGTCTCTTGTTCTTCCAACGCACGTTGCAGGCGTTGTTCACTTCGCACCATCTGCAACGCATTGCCGACAAAAGCGGCAAGTTCCATGACGATCCGGGCATGGCCGTTGTCGAAATGCCCGGTCTTGTCCGAGACGATCCAGAGTGTGCCCAAAGGTTCGACGCTGCCGATGTAAAGCGGCACCAGCAACACTTCGGGCACAACGATGTTGGCGTCCGAAATCCAATTGTAAAATCGCTCGGGGTGCGTGGACAGCGTTGGGGCGTTGCGATCCAGCGTGATGCCGCACGGGCTGAAATTGCGCGGCGTCGTCGCGTTCTCGAAGGGCGAAAGCGTGCCGCGCAGATAGCGCCAGCGGAATACGCCGGGCGCAGGGTTCTCTTCATAAAGGCTCAGACCCGCCGATACGCCGCCGGTCATTTCCATCGCCAAATCGACGAAGCGCGGAAGCACATCTTCGGGCTGGCGGGCCATGCGGGCCGCCAATTCCTGCAGCGCTTGTTTTTCCCGCAAATAGTCGGTTTTGCGGGGGGGCGCGCGCGGAAAGCGCTTCGGAGATGAAGATCTCCGAAGGCGGCGCGGCGTATAAAATATGAGCGGTCATCGTCCCCCGACTGCCCGATAAGCCCAGAGCTGGGCCAATCGGCAGGAAACGCAAACCTAGCCGAAAGGGTTCCCAAAAGCTTTCGACATATTTTGGATCAGCGGTATGTGCGCTCGATCACTTTGCGTACGAAAAATTCGCCCAACGCCAATTGCGCCAGCGAGACATATTCATCGGCCTTGTGGGCATTGTTGATCGAGCCCGGCCCGCAGACCACGGCCGGAATGCCCGCCTGCTGAAACAGCCCGGCTTCGGTGCCGTACGACACCGCATGCACGTCATTGCCGCCCGAAATCTCGCACGCCAGACGCACGGCGGGAGAATTCTCGTCGCGCACCAGGCCCGGATACACGACGTGCACATGCGTATGGAACGCGGCTTCCGGCGCACCTGATTGGTATTTCGGCAGGATGTGCTGATCGGCATGCGCGATGATGCCGGGCACCAGCGATGTGACGTCGCGATCCGGCAGCGCGCGGTATTCCCAGAAGATCTTGGCGTCGCGGGCCAGCACGTTCACCGCCGTGCCGCCCAGCATCATGTTGGCTTGCACGGTGGTGTAAGGCGGATCGAAATGCTGGTCTTGATCGCCGCGCAACTCGTCGGCGCGCTGTGCCAGATAGCCGATGAATTCACCCGCCATCATTACGGCGTTCGCGCCTTTGGCCGGTGCGCTGGAATGGCCCTCGCGGCCGCGCACATTGGTTTCGATCACCGAGCCCGCCTTGTGCGCGCCGACCACGCGCATTTCGGTGGGTTCGCCGATGATCGCCAACCCCGGCTTTATGCCGGCGTGCGCCAAATCTTCCAGCAGTGAGCGCACGCCGATGCAGCCGATTTCTTCGTCGTAGGACAGCGCGAAATGGATAGGGCGTTTGAGTTCGCGCCTGGCCATTTCGGGCGCCAGCGCCAGCGCGGTGCCGACAAAGCCCTTCATATCGGCCGTGCCGCGTCCGTAAAGCTTGCCGTCGCGGATTTCGGGGGCAAACGGATCGCTCGCCCATTCCTGTCCATCCACCGGCACCACATCGGTGTGGCCCGACAGCACGATACCGCCCGGAACATCCGGGCCGATGGTTGCGAACAGATTGGCTTTGGTGTTTTCGGCATTGTGCGTCAGGCGCACGTGCGCGCCGGCTGCTTCCAAAACACCGCGCGCGAAATCGATCAGCGCCAGGTTGGAATTGCGGCTGGTCGTATCGAAACGGATAAGCGCACGGATCGTGTCGAGCACATCCGCAGAGGGGCCGGTCTCGGACATAATTAGCCTTCGAGACTGGAAACCGGATTGCCGATGATGGTGAGGAATTCGCGGCGCGTCAGCGGGTTCTTGCGGAATTCGCCCAGCATGGTCGATGTCACCATGCTCACGCCCTGCTTATGCACGCCACGCGTCGTCATACATTGATGCGTCGCCTCGATCACCACCGCGACACCTTTCGGCTCCAGCACGTTCTGGATGCAGTTGGCGATCTGCGCGTTCATCTTCTCCTGCACCTGCAGGCGGCGGGCATAGGCGTCCACCACACGCGCCAGCTTGGAGATGCCCACCACGCGGCTGGTCGGCAGGTAGCCGACATGGGCGCGGCCGATGATCGGCGCCAGGTGATGTTCGCAATGGGATTCGAAGCGGATGTCCTTGAGGACGATGAGCTCGTCATAGCCTTCGACTTCCTCGAAGGTGCGCGCGAGATAGGCTTCGGGATCATCACGATAGCCTGAGAACCAATCCTCGAACGCGCGCGCCACACGCGCCGGCGTGTCAATCAGGCCTTCGCGCGAGGGATCATCGCCGGCCCAACGCAACAGCGTGCCGACCGCGGCTTCCGCGTCATCCCGAGTGGGCCGTTCCGCTGGCAAGGTCTTTGCCACCGTCAGCCGCTTTTTTATGCCGTTCGCCAATGAACTGCTCCTCGCCCTTGAGGGCGGATAGTACCCCCTGGAACCGGGACCTGATCAACCTTTTGTGGGGAGCACGGGTGCGATTTTCAAGGAAAGCGGGCGTGGAGGCTGCGTGCCTTGCGGAATAAACGCCCGAAAACCTGAGCGCTTCAGTGCACCTGGCGCAGATCGTAAGGGCTATCGAGCGCGAAGGGTGGGATGCTCACTTCGAAGCTTTCGCCGGTGTTGGCGCGCATCCGGTAGGTGCCGGTCATCACGCCCGAGGGCGTCTCCAACGGCGCGCCGCTGGTATATTCGAACATCTTGCCCGGCCCGATGCTGGGCTGCTCGCCGACCACGCCAGGGCCCCGAACTTCGCGCACGCGGCCATGCGCGTCCGTGATGCGCCAATAGCGCGCCACAAGCTGCACGGTTTCCGCACGGCGGTTCTCGATCTGCACCCGGTACGACCAGATGTAGCGGCCTTCTTCCGGCTCCGATTGATCTTCCAGAAACGCAGGTGCGACGGCCACGCGAATATTGTGCGTGACCTCCACGTAGGTCAGATCGTCGGCTTCGGCATTTTCAGTATTGCGGCTCAACACGGACCTCGGTTTTGACCGAATTGGCGATGAAACATTCCTCATGCGCCTGATGGTGCACAATCTCAACCTCGGATCGTGGCAAGGAAATGGCAGAAGCGAAACGCACGAGCGGTTTTAAGGTAACTTTCGTGATGGCCAGCCTTCCGGCGGCATTTTTCTCCAGGATTCCCACGGCATTGTCGTCGTAGGATTCCACAATCCAGCCCTTGCGGGCGGCCAGCGCGAGGAAACTCAGCATGTGGCAACTCGCGAGCGAGGCCACGAAACCGGTCTCCGGATCGATGTGCTCGGGCTTGCCGCCGAATTCCGGCGCGGCGGAGGCGACAATCACCACGCGCGTGTCGAAGTGCCATTCGTGCTCGCGCGCGTAACTCTTATAGGTGAAGGGCGCGCCATCGTTGCGCCATGTCACGCGTGCGCGATGTTCCATCGGCAGCATCGTCACATTTTCTTGAGAGCTTGCGCGATGTCCTCGAACAGATCGGCCGTGTCTTCGAGGCCCACCGCGATGCGCAGCATGCCGTCGGTGACGCCGGCCTCGAGCCGCGCTTGGGGGGTCATGCGCTGATGCGTGGTGGTGGCGGGATGCGTGAGCAGGCTTTTCGTGTCGCCGAGATTGTTTGACACGTCGATCAGCTTCAGCGCCTTGGCGAAGCGGAACGCTTCCTTCTTGCCACCGTCGAGCGTGAACGTCACCACGCCGCCGCCGGCCTTCATCTGCTTCTTGGCGAGTGCGTATTGCGGATGATCCTTGCGGAAGGGATAGAGCACCTTCGTGATTTGTTTTTGGTCAGCGAGAAAGTCGGCGATCTCGGCCGCGTTCTTCGCATGCGCGCGCACGCGCAAATCCAATGTCTCCAAGCTCTTCAGATGCACCCACGCATTGAACGGGCTGATCGAGGGCCCGACATTGCGGAAATATGTCTGCAAATGCTCGTTGAGGAATGTCTCGTCGCACAGGATGACGCCGCCGAGCACACGGCCCTGGCCGTCGATATATTTGGTCGAGGAATGCACCACGATGTCGGCGCCGAAATCCATCGGCCGCTGCAAGGCGGGCGAGGCGAAGGCATTGTCCACCATCAAACGCGCGCCGGCCTTGTGCGCGATGTCGGCGACTTTCTTGATGTCGACGATTTCAAGCGTGGGGTTCGACGGCGTTTCGATCAGGAACAGCTTCGTGTTGGCTTTGGCGGCCTTCTTCCATTGGGCAAGGTCGGTGCCGTCGACCAGCGTCACTTCGATGTTCCAGCGCGGCAGAATGTCTTCCAGCACGAAGCGGATCGCGCCGAACAAGGCTTTCGCCGCGACGATGTGATCGCCGGAGCGCAGGCAGCACATCAGTGCGGTCGAGATGGCCGCCATGCCCGAGGCCGTCGCACGCGCCACGGGGGCACCTTCCAGAAGCGCCATGCGCTCCTCGAAGATCGACGTGGTCGGATTGGCATAGCGCGAATAGACGTAGCCGGGCGCGCCCTTGAAACGGGCTTCGGCTTCTTCCGGGCCCTCATAGGCA
>CAIYRG010000178.1 GCA_903928515.1 uncultured Alphaproteobacteria bacterium
GTGTTCTGGCAGCAGCCCATCCTCTACGTCCTCTTGGGCATCGTGGTGGCCTTGGCGGCGCTGGCCGTGGGCTGGTGGGAATATCTCAAGAGTTTCAGCCAGCGGCGCGCCCTGCGCCTTGGCGGCGCCGTTCTGGGGGTGGGGTGGGCTTTGCTGGCTTTGGCCGCGTTTGCGGCCCGGCTGGTCGGCACCGCCTACTAGACATTTACGATTTGCGCCTTATCTCACAGAGGCTTAGGCAGCCGTCCCCAGGCGTTTCCGGCTTAATTGGACGTAAAGTCGCCAATCGCTAGACTGCCCTGCGATTCACCAACCTCACGTGTTTTCTCCCTAAAAGGACATCCGATGACGAAGTTTGCGCCCCGCCTTGATGACGAAGAAGGCGAAGACAAAAAGCCGGAAGAAAAGTCCGAATCCATGGGCAATCCGGTTGCGGCGGCGCTGTTCAAGTCGCGCACGGTCCTGATTTTCGGCGAGATCAACATGAAGGTGGCCGAGCGCGTGACCGCGCAGCTGCTCGCCTTCGCCGCCGATGGCGATGGCGATATCCGCGTGATCCTGAACACGCCGGGCGGCCACGTGGAATCCGGCGACACGATCCACGACACGATCAAATTCTGCGGTCCCAAAATCAAAATGATCGGCACCGGTTGGGTCGCCTCCATCGGCGCGCACATCTTCCTCGCCGCCGACAAAGAAAATCGCTTTTGCCTGCCGAACACGCGCTTCCTGCTGCATCAGCCCTTGGGCGGCGTGCAGGGCCAAGCCTCCGATATTTCGATTGAGGCGGAAGAGATCATCAAGATGCGCGAGCGCATCAACCGTATCATCGCGCGCGAAACGGGCCAGACTTACGAGAAAATTCTCAACGACACCGAGCGCAATTTCTGGATGAGCGCGGAAGAGGCCATCCCGTATGGCTTCGTCAGCCGCATCGTGACGCGCGCCACGGAAGTCTAAGCCTTAGCCGCATCTAGCTCGCCAGCATTTCTGAGGACGTTTGAAGACGTCCTTAGAAACGCTGCGCTTGGGTCTCTAGCGTTTCGTTTTCCAGCGCGTTCAACACCGCATCGAGAGGCAGCAACACGCAGGCGTGCCGGTTGCGATGTGCCGCTGCGGGCGCCAGCGCGGCGTAGTCGGCGAACGGCGCGGCCGGAGCGTCGGCCCCTTTCAACATGGCGGCAATCGTTTCGCGAAGTGCGCGCAGATCCTGCGCGCCTTTGCCGTTTGCGCGGCTTCCCAGGATTGAGGCCGAGGCCTGCGCCAGCACGCAAGCATGCGTGTCGTGCGCCAGCGCGGCGATGGTGCCGTCTTCATTCAAACGCAGCGTCACGGACACGCGGTCGCCGCAGGTCGGGTTGTGCGCTTGTCCTTGGCGATCGGCCGGTGACAACCGGCCTGCGCCGACCGCATCCGCCGCCAGGCGCAGCAGAGGCGGTGCGTAAAGCGGATCACTCATGCCAAAAATCTCATGCCGGCAATTTCATCCGTTCACGCAAAGCGGTGAGCGCTTCGGGCGTGTCGATATCGCAGAGCACGGAATCATCCTCCGCTTCGACTTCGCAGACCAACTCGTCATAGGTGGAGATGAGGTGCTTGGCGCCGGTGTCGCCGCTGGCTGTCTGCATTTCGGAAAAGAACTGACGGCCCCAGAGAACCGGATTGCCGCGCTGGCCCTGGCGCACGGCCAAACAGATGGCGCGGCCATCATCGGGCGAATACGCCGCAATCATCTTGTTCATCAGCGCGGGCGTCACTTCGGGCATGTCGCCCAACAAAATCAGCGCGCCGTCGGCGTCGGAGGAGATTGCCGCCACGCCGGCTTTCAGCGACGTGGACAGGCCTTCGGCATAGGCCGAATTGTGGACGAAGCGGACATTCAACCCGGCGAGGATTTCGCGCACACGGGCTTCGTCATGTCCGGTGACGACGATGACGGGCTTGGCTTGGCTGTGCAGAACGTTCTCCACCGTGCGGCGTAGAAGCGGCTGGTCGCCGACGCTGGCGAGCAATTTGTTGCTGCCCATGCGCGAGGACAGCCCTCCGGCGAGAACGATCCCTGCGATGCGCGGCGCGCGCATCGACGTGGGGTGCGCCTCGCGCAACTGGCCGCGAATGGGGATTTCCTTCAGCAGGCCACCGACGCCCATGCGCATCAGATCGCGTCCCGTGACAGGCAGATCGGCGAACAGGCGTTGCAGCACGAAATCGAAACCGTTGAGCTTGGGCGAGCGTGCGCAACCGGGCAGGCCTATCACCGGTTTGCCGTGCCATTCGCCCAGCAGCAGCAGATTGCCGGGATCGACCGGCATGCCGAAATGCAAAACCTTGCCGCCGGCCTTTTCGATGCCCGCAGGGATCACATCGTGGCGATCGGTGATCGCGGAGGCGCCGAACACGAAGATAAGATCGGCCTCGTCGGCCTTTTGAATTTCTGCGCCGATGGCGGCGGCGTCATGCGCAACGCGGCTTTCCGAAATCAATGTGCCACCGAGCGGTGCGAGCCGGGCTTCCACGGCGGTGCGCGTTTTGTCCATCACCGAGATTTTGGTGGTCGGCAATTGCGTCGCCACCAGCGCCACGCGCTTGGGCTGAAAGGCCGCGATACGCAATGCGCCTTTGCCGTTCAAGATTTCACAGACGCGCGTTACCGCTTCTTGCGGTGCCGCGAAGGGAATGATCTTCACGGTGACGATCATCTCGCCCGGTGCAACAAGCGTGTGGGCGGGCAGGGTGGCAACCGTCACCGCTTCATCCACGAGATTGGCTTCGTCGATCAGGGCGGCATCGACGATCACGATCCCTGGCTCTTCGGCATAAAGATTGGCGCGTCCTGTGAACGCAGCGGCGACGCGCAGATTTTCCCCCAGCAGCGTTTCGGCGATGCGTGCGGCGGCAACATCTTCCGGCACATCGCCGGATTCCAGACGCACCACGGTGACGTGCTTCACACCGCCGGCAACCAGCGCCGCGCAATCTTCGGGCGAAAGCGTTCGCCCTTTCTTGTAGAGCCGCCCATCTGCACGCGCGGCGTGCGCCATGATGGCGCCTTCGGCGGCGGCAACGGGAAGGGTCTCAAAGCGCATGGGTGAAATTTAGGTGTGCGGGGGCCTTAGGGCAACCGGCGGGAACCAGGGTTATTGCCGCGGCAACCGCAATAACGCGCACAATCCGCCACCTTTCCGGTTGGTCAAAACGATGTCGCCGCCATGTTCGCGGGCAACGGCCCGCGCCAAGGTGAGGCCGAGGCCGGTTCCGCCGGTGGCGTTGCTGCGCGAAGCCTCCAACCGGACGAAGGGTTCGAACACCTCTTCCAGACGGGTTTCATCGATGCCGGGGCCATTGTCTTCCACGGTCACGAGATAGGCTTGGGCTTCGGTCTTGAGGTGCACATTGGCGCCGCCGCCATAGCGCACTGCGTTTTCGACGAGGTTGCGCACCGCGCGGCGAATATCGTTCGGGCGGCACAGGCAGGCTGCTTGCCCGGTGATGTCGATCTCCACCGGATAGCCGAGGTCGATCAGATCGTCGCAAACACTTTCGATCAGAGACGCGAGATCCACACGGCGCATCTCTTCGCCCAAACCGGCGCGCGCGGCCGAGAGCACGGCTTCGGTGAGCGATTGCAGCTCATCGAGATTGCGCGTGAGGCGGCTGCGGATGTCGCGGTCGGACACGAATTCGGCCGTGATGCGGATAGCGGCCAGGGGCGTGCGCAGATCGTGGCCCACGGCGGATAGCAATTGCCGCTGACTTTCCAGGGTTCGCGTCACGCGATCGCTCATCGCGTTGAAGGCGATGGTGGCGCGTTTCAAATCGGCCGGCCCGCGCGGAGTCAAATGCGGCGCGTTGGCGCCGCGCGCCACGTGATCGGACGCAGCAGCCAATTCCGCCAGCGGCCGCGACACACGATTGGAGAGCCACGCAGCGGCGGCGCAGGTGAGGATCGTGGCCAGCAGCGCGCCGATGATGAGGTCGGTTGGTAATGGCGGCACTTGTGGGCTGATCGTGCGCGTCACCAGCCAATCGCCGGCGTCGGTGACTTGCGCGATGTCGACAATGCCGACGCGCTGGTCGGCTTCCGTGGCGGGCCTTCCATCAGGATTGCGCGCGGGGCGCGTGCCTTGCGACACATTGACGAGGATCTGGCCTTTTTCGCCGGCTGTCTCAGCGTCGCTGACCTGCTTGCCCCATTGCTTCTCCTCGTCGGTCATATCGTGATCGGCGATGGGCGGGGTCTGATCGATTTCAAAATGGAAAAAGCGGTTGTTCACGACCGTGAGCGCGCGTTCGCGCTGGGCAGGCGAAAGCGTCGAGACGAGATCGAACAGCGCGCTGACACGATCGACCACGAACGCCACGCGCGCGCCGCGCAATTCGCCTTCGCGCGCGATCTCCAGTGTGATCGCCACAGCCAGGTTCGATACGATCACCGCGGCTGCGACCAGCACGACGAATTGCGAACGCAAGGTCGAAAAGATCTTCATCAGACCACTTCCACATCCGCCGTGAACATGTAGCCGCCGCCCCAAACCGTTTTGATGTAGCGCGGCGTCTTGGGGTCGAGTTCGATCTTGCGGCGCAAGCGGCTCACCTGATTGTCGATGGAGCGGTCGAACACGTCGGCGTCGCGGCCCTTTGTGAGGTCCAGCAATTGCTCGCGCGACAGTGCCACTTTGGGCCGCTCCAAGAATGCTGTCAGCAGCTTGAACTCGCCCGAGGAGAGCGGCAAGGCCAATCCATCGGGGCCGGTGATTTCGCGCTGGCTGGCGTTGAACACCCAATCGCCGAAGCGATAGCGCTCCGCGCCGGGGCCGCGCAGGCGCGGCGGCAGCGAATTTGTGCGGCGCAAAACCGCGCTGACGCGCGCGAGCAATTCACGGGGCGAGAACGGTTTGCCGATGTAATCGTCGGCGCCGACTTCCAGGCCCACGATTCGGTCCAGTTCGTCGCCGCGCGCGGTGAGCATGATCACGGGAATGCCGGTGCTCTCGCAGATGGAACGGCAGA
>CAIYRG010000179.1 GCA_903928515.1 uncultured Alphaproteobacteria bacterium
CGCCAAGGATGCCGGCGCGGCTGTTCTCATCAATCTGCCCTTCGGCGGCGGGCGCAACTCGCTGTTCAAGAAAGTCGCGGGCAAACAACTCCCGGATTTCGCGGCTGAGATCGACGCGAAGAGTTGGGGCCAGTTCTTCTTGAAATTCATCCTCTCGCATCCGGCGGTAATTGCTGCGATCCCCGGCACCAACGATCCGGCGCACATGCTCGACAATCTCGATGGCGGACGCGGGCGCATGCCCGATGCCGCCATGCGAAAGCGCATGGCGGAGTATTGGGACGGGCTTACCTAATTCTCACCACGGCCGGGCTTGCCCCGGCCACCCAGCGAGCGTCGGCGAGCGGATGAGGGGAGTGATTTAGCCGGTTACTCACCTCTCACCCGGTTGATCTAACCTTTGCTTCGCAACGCGAAGATCAACCGCCCTCTCTCTCAAGGGGAGAGGGGAAAAAGAAAAGATCGCTTCGTTCTGGTTATTTCTTCAGCATCTCGTACATCGGGCGGATAAAGCGTTCAGCGTTGGCCGCATCGCTTTTGAACTTCGTGTCGAACGCGGCCGTTGGATGTGCGGCTACGACATTATCCTCGCTTTCGCCTTGCGCGATGAGTGCCGCGACATTGGCGCGGATGGTTGCCATCGCGGCACGGAACGCGACGAGATCGGCGCGGGTGGACACATCGCCATGGCCGGGCACGATCTTGGTCTGATCGTTCACCAGTTTCAGCAGCATGTCGTCGGCGCTGATGATGCCGTCGATGTCCGAACCGTGCCCTGCGTTCAAGAACGGATAATGCTCCTGGAATACGTCGCCCGCGGCCAGCACGTTGGCTTCCGGAAAGTAGATGTAGGAATCCGTATCGGTGTGCGCGGGCGGAACATGCGTGATCTCGGCGGTCTGCCCGTCGAGATGGACGTTGAGTGTTACGACGCGCCCCTTTTCGGGATCGGGGAATTCGATCTTGGGCAGCGCCTCTTCTGGGAAAGGCGCCGCCATGCCGCCGCCCGGTGCCGGTTGCGGCTGCAACAGGCGCTTGCGCAGATTCGTGGGGCCGACGATCACCGCGCCGTCTTTCGCAAAGCCGGCATTGCCTTGCGTGTGATCGCCATGGAAATGCGTGTTGATGAGATAGCGGATGGGCAGCGGCGTGATATTGCGGATGGCAGCCAACAATTTGTCGTGCATCGGCGCGAATTGCGCGTCGATCACGATCACGCCGTCCTTGGCCACGGCGACGGTGAGATTTCCGCCGGCACCCACCAGCACGTAAACGCCGTGGCCGAGATCGGTGGTCTTCACATTGATCTTGGTGAAGTCCGGCGGGGGAGGCGGCGTGGGTGCGGCGGCGGCAAGTGCCATCGTGCAAGAGGCAATGAGCAACACGGCGGCGGTTTTGAAAACGCGCTTCATAAGAATGCTTCCCCCGATTATTTTTTTAACTCGCGATAGAAGCCCGCAACCAAAACATCGTCGCGTTTCAATTCGCGTTTGAAGGATGCCGTTAAATCGGCAATCGGCTTGGCCGCCAAAACTTCGTCCAGCGTCTTGCCTTGTGCGACCAGCGCCACGATGCGCGCCCGTGTTGCCACCATCAGATCGTGAAACGCTTGCAGGTCTTTTTTGTCGCTGACCGGCCCGTGTCCCGGAACGACTTTCGTCGTGTCGTTGATGCGCGTCAGCATCGTGGCTTCGGCGGCGATGAGCCCGTCCCATGTGCCGCCATGCGGAGGATTGGGTGACTCGTAGGAGAAAGAGTTGAAGAGGTCGCCGGTGCACAGAACGTTCGCTTCGGGGAAATAGACGAAGGTGTCGCCTCCTGCCGCCCAGCCTTGCGCCTGACTGGCGAAGCCCTTGAACTGCTTTGGCTCGAAGCCCTGCTCCAGATCGTCGCGCGA
>CAIYRG010000180.1 GCA_903928515.1 uncultured Alphaproteobacteria bacterium
GGCTCGTAAACGACGATCCGGCTTCCCGAATTGTCGACGTCGATGCTGACCTTGATCAGGTTCTGGAGCTTATCCGCAACAGCCCGCCGCCGTTCCGGCTCGACATAAAACAGAAGGAACCCGCCTGCGCCCGCGCCCAACAGCTTGCCGCCTGTGGCGCCCGCTGCGATGCCCGCTTCGTAGATGGCGTCGATTTCGCTGTTCGTTACGGCATCGGACAATTTGCGCTTGAGCAGCCAATTCTCGTGCAGGAGTTTGCCGATCTCGGACAGATCGCGGTTCGGATTGCACAGGATGGCCTGCGCTTCATCGACCATCGCAATCATCGTGCGCAGATTGTCGGATTGGTTGTTCAAATTCGCGATTTTCTTGGCCGCGGATTCGCTCGCGTAGCGCGACAGACCGGTGAAGCACAGCATCAACCGGCTCATCAGCGCGTCGCGACGCGACTTTTCCATGATGAGGCCGCTGACATCGAAGCCGCCATCGGTGCGGAAATCGATGCGATTCATGCCGCCATAGGCCGCCCAAATCTGATCCTGCGAACCGACGTTTTCCTGAATGACGTTTTGTTCGATGTGGATGGCTTCCGATGCGAGCTGATCTTTCGACCGCATCTGGCCCGCTTGCGCGGAGAGCGCGTTCAGCAGCCCCACCGTAAACGACGAACTGGAGCCCAAGCCTGAGCGCGCCGGCAGATCGCCGTCGTGATGAATTTCCACGCCGTAGTCGATCTTGCGTTCCTGCAAGATGCAGCGCACCGCGGGATGTTCGATGGACGCGATATCGTTGACGGATTCGATTTTCGAATACACCACACGATGGCGATGCTCGAAGAACGGCGGCAGCGGACGCAGCGTGATGTAGCAATATTTGTTGATGGCGAAGCCGAGAACGGCTCCGCCATGCTGCTTGTACCACTGAGGGTAATCGGACCCTCCGCCGAACAACGACACCCGAAATGGCGTACGGCTGATGATCATCTTTAATTGTTGCCGATGACAGCCAACGAAGCTGCCGTGATCGCCAGCTGACTGCCGACCTGCGAAACGTCCTTGATGAATTGCATCGTATCGAACGGCGAGAGATCGCGCGGCACGACGATGGTGGCGCCCGGCGGCACCGTGTTGGAGCTGACCGACAGCCAGCTTTGGCCGGCCGGCCGCGCCGTGCCATCGGGGAGCACCACGAAGATGCGGCTTTCGTCGGCACCCGCTGTCGCGCCGCCGGAGAGCTTCAAATACTCGCTCAACGTCAGCTCGCCACGGAATTGGAACGAGCCGGGGTTCAGCACTTCGCCCGACACCGTGACGGTGGTGGGACGGCGCGGGACGACGATCTTGTCGCCGGGCTCGACCGCGATATCGAGATCCGGCCGCGTGCGCAGTGCGGAAGGATCGGCCGTGATGGTGATACGCCCGACTGCGGTCTGCGTGCGCAATTCCTGCGCCATCGTCTGGATGTACGGGGCCGAACCTTGGGCGGCGGCCGAATAGCTCGGCATGCTCAACAGCGTCGCAAAATCGGCTTCCAATTGCTTGGCTTCGCGATTGTTGCCGACACGCTCTTCCTCGGCGGCGCGCACGCGGGTGAACACCGCACCATACGAATAGGCCTCGGCCGTCAGACCGCCGGCGCGTTCCAGCACGGAAGAGAGCTTCTCGCCGCGCACGATGTCGAATGTGCCGGGATAGCGCACTTCGCCGTCCACGGTGATGCGGCCGTTGGTGCTGTCGGAGAAGACCGGGCGCAAGCGGATGACATCGAGCGGCAGAATGGCGACGCGGCGCAGATCGGCCTCCGTCGCCTTGTAGGCGGAGCGCAATGTGCGCGCGCTGCCCGTGGCGGAATCGACCTGCGTCGAGGTCACTTCCACCGACGACAGATCGGCTTGGCGCCCGAGGCCGCCGGCGGCCTGGATCATGCTCTCCACGGTCGAACCGTCGGAGCCGAGATAGGGACCGGGATCGCGAACCGAATCCAACACCCACACGACGTGGTCCTTCGCGGCGCGCACCAATGCCATCGGCGTGACGTTCAGGCGCATCGCGATGCTGCGAATGGTCGGCGCGGGCGGCGGCAAGGCCTGCTGGTTGACCAGATAGGGAGCGGCCTGGCCCGACTGGCCAACGCCACGCGAGGATATCTGCCGGCCGAAGGAATCGTAGAGCATGCCGACCGTGTTCGGATCGACGATCTGTCCGGCCTGTTGCGCCGAATTGCCCATCGCCGCCTGCGCGGACGCCGCATTGGCCGAGGCCGCCGCGTTCGTGCCTTGTTGACCGAGCACCGAGGCCAGCTGCGATTGGACCGAGGCCGGAAGGCCGGCGGTCGATTGCTGAATGGAGCCATTGGTGCCCGACGATCCGGGCGCCGTTGCGGCAGCGACCAGCTCGGGCGATTTGCAGGTGAGGTCGATTTCGCCGCCGAGATTGCCGGTCGGAACCGCGGCCGAGCCCGGCGTGCCGTTGATCGGATTGGCCAGACGCTGCGCGTTGCCAAGGCGGATTTCATCTGCGGTGCAACCGATCTCGGTTGCGGTCAACGCACCGCCGCCGGCGGCCTTCGCCAGTAAACGCTCTTCCACGTTGGTGAACACGTACAGCAGATCGTCGTCCTGCAGCGCCACATCGCCTTGGCCCGCCAGCACGCGCTCAAGCGAGAACGGCACCAGATCGCGCGCATTGGAGCGCGGATCGCGGCGCACGATCACGGAGAACATCGGATAGGCGTCCGGCGAAAGATCGCCCGCATGGATCACTTGGCCGACCGTGCCGCCATTGGCGCGCGCGCGCACGCCTTCGACTTGCAAGCCGCCCGTCACCGTCACGCGGCCGACCGTCACGTTGCGCGACACATCGACGAACAGAATGTCGCCGCTGCGCAGCAGGCCGTCCTGCGGGATGGAGGCCGTGTCGATGCGGCCATCCGCACCGCCCGCCATCTTCGACAATTGATAGGAGCCGGCGATTTCGACGCCGCCCGCCAGCGCCACCAATTGGTTGGCCGACGAAACATCGCTGCCGCGCAATTCATAGATGCCCGGATGCGACACGTGGCCGGCAACCGCGATGGTGTTCTTCAACGGCGGAATGAAGATGCGATCGCCATCGTGAAGCGTGCCCAAATTCGACGCGCCCGCCCCGGTGAGAACCGAATACAGATCGATCGTGCGGGTGCCACCGCCGCTTTGCACGGTGATGTTGCGCAAGCTGCCGGTCTTGTTCACGCCGCCCGAGAGCAGAATGGCATCCAGCGGCGACGACAACGCGCTCATGATGCGCAGGCCCGGCGAACGCACTTCGCCCGCGACGAGCACCTGCACTTGGCGGATTTCGTTCAGCGACACGAACGCGTTGGTTTGCACATAGGCTTGGCTCACGCGCGCTTCGAGATCGGATCGGAAATCTCCGAACCGGCGGCCCGCCGCCGGCATCGGCGGCAATTTCGGCAGAATGATCTGGCCGTTGCGATCGATGCGCTGGCTGTAGGTTGCGTTTTCCTGGCCGCGCAACACGACGACGACCTGATCGCCGACGCCGAGCACATAACTGTCTTGCGTGGCGCCGGCCGGCGTAACCTGCACAGGCATCGGCACGCCGAGCGTGTCATAGCCGAACTGATGCAAATCGCTTCCCGAACGCTGCGAATAAATCTGCTCAAGCCGCGAAGGCGGCGAGTTCACCGGCACCGGAATCACCGGCTGATAGATTTGCACCGATGAGCTCTGCTGCGGGCCCCCTTGATCGGTCTGCGTATCCTGCGCGCGTTGCAGCAGGGACGGCAGATCGAAATTGGGCGGCACCTGGGCGGACGCGGGTGCCAAGAGCACGATGGACGCCGTACCAACCACAAGGATGCGGAGGCCATGTTTGAGGGCGCGCAGGACGCTACGGCTGACGTTCATCGGAAAAATATCTTTTGATGTTGGGGGGCGGGGAAAAGCGGGCACAAAATTGCAGCGAAAAATATAGTCCCCGGCTCGGTTGCCCGCAAGGGAATTGGCCGCTAACGTCCTAATCCAACGGGGATATATCGCCCAATAGCCGAATGTTTCACGGGAGAATTTGCGTGGCCTTGAGCGCCCGTGAGCACGCATTGCTGCGATACGCGTGGATTTTGTTGGCTGTGACGTGGCCGGCCAGTAAGGCCGCCGCCGATACCAATCTTTCGCATATTTTGGACAATAATCCCGATGTCCCTACGCTGTCCGAATATGGCGGCGCGGGTTTGCTGGACATGCGTACCGCACGCTTCATGCCGGACGGCACGATTTCGCTCGGCGGGGTCATCAAAAATCCGGACGATCGCATCTCACTCACGTTCCAGGCCCTACCCTGGCTGGAGACGACATTTCGCTGGGCGCACGATTACGGCATCGAAACCCCAACCTCCAAAGGCCAAGGTTCCGACCGCAGCTTCGACATCAAATTCCGCCTCTGGCAGGAAAGCAATTATGTGCCGCAGATCGCGGTGGGTCTGCAGGACTTCATCGGCACCGGCATCTACA
>CAIYRG010000181.1 GCA_903928515.1 uncultured Alphaproteobacteria bacterium
AAAGAGCAAGAGCAGGAAAGATGGGTAAAGGACGAGACTACCGCGGCCCCAAGCGCCGGGGATTCGATGACGACATGTTTTCACTGCAAGACGCGCGTGAGACGAGATCAAACCGGCCTTCTTTTGCGCCCCAACAATCTATGGCGCCAAGCGGTCCCAGCGTTGATGCGGTCGTTAAATGGTTTAATTCCGAGAAGGGCTTTGGCTTCGTAGAGCTTGGCAATGGATCTGGGGATGCTTTCCTCCATATCGCTGTCCTGCAAGCTGCGGGTCATGAGTCAGTCCAGCCAGGCGCGAAGCTGAAGGTCCAGACTGAACAAGGCAAGAAGGGCCTTCAGGTATCGGCCGTCCTCGAGGTCGATGCGACCAATCTGGCTCCCATCCAGTCGAAACCGCGCGCACGCTCCGAGTCGTTCAGCCAAAGACCAGACCCATCCACTGCGATAGATATCGATGGCACAGTGAAATGGTTTAATGCCGAAAAAGGATTTGGCTTTGTGAGCACGGAAGATGGCGGAAAAGATGTCTTCCTCCACATCAGCGTTCTCGAAAAATCAGGTCGCAAAACAATCGCAGAAGGCGAATTCGTAACAATGCAAGTCGTCCAAGGCCAGAAAGGCCGGGAAGCGATTTCCATTATTATTGTCCCACCCATCGGGTAGCGAAAAGTTCACACTATCGGATATTGATTTCACACTGGGTTACGGGCCCCCCTCACGATCGTTTAAGCGCTCAAGATTCAAGCTGTCCCTGTGAGCGCTTATAAGTGATTACACCTTCACGTCCTGTTTTTCTGGCGCTCATCAGAATTGCGTCAGAATAATGGCCGATGCTGAGATATGCGCGGGCTGCAATTGAAGCAGCCCTGCGCTATTCACCATTGTCTTAGCCTTCAATCATTACTATCCAAAGACTAGCCGGCATGTCTTTCCCAATCTGGGTTAGCCCAGACAGCATTCTTTTTTGATGTGCCATATCCTGTTTCGGATCGCATCAGGAGTTCCCTACTGTGTGGCTTGTCCGCGTTGCTTTAAGCCGACCCTATACTTTCATTGTGATGGCGCTGGCGATTCTGATCATTAGCCCGATCGTCATCCTGCGTACGCCCATCGATATCTTCCCCAATATCAATATTCCCGTCGTTGCCGTCGCCTGGACCTACACCGGACTCAACCCCGAGGAGATGGAAGGACGAATCACGACCACTTACGAGCGCACCCTGACGACGACCGTCGACAATATCGAGCACATCGAATCGACGACGATTAACGGCACTTCGATCATCAAGGTGTTCCTTCAGCCGACGGCGAGTCTCGACACTGCCAATGCACAGATCACAGCCATCTCACAGACACAGTTGAGAAGTCTGCCCGCGGGCGCCCAACCGCCTCTGATCATCAACTACAGCGCATCCAGCGTTCCGATTTTGCAACTCGGCTTGTCCGGCAAGGGACTGTCGGAGCAACAACTGAACGATTACGGCGTCAATTTCGTTCGCCCACAGCTTGTCACCGTTCCTGGCGCGGTCATTCCATATCCCTTTGGCGGCAAGCAGCGCCAAGTTATGATCTATCTCAATCCCAGCCTGCTGCTGGCCAAAGGGCTGACACCTACCGATGTCCTCACCGCTGTCAGCAACCAGAACCTGGTCTTGCCGTCAGGCACTGCCAAGATCGGCGGATTAGAGTACGACGCCCACCTGAACGGTGCCCCACGTACGGTTGCCGAACTTAACGCCCTGCCGATCAAGGCCGTCGGCAATTCAATTATCTACCTGCGCGATGTCGCGACCGTCAGCGATGGCTTTACGCCGCAGACCAATATCGTCCGGCAGGACGGACAGCGTGGTGTGCTCGTCAGCATATTGAAAGCAGGCACCGCCTCCACCATCGATGTGGTCAAGGGTATCCGCAACTCATTGGCTCGTGTCGGCGACACGCTGCCGCAGAATTTGAAAGTCACGCCGCTCGGCGATCAATCGATTTTCGTCAGCGCGGCCGTCTCCGGCGTCATCCGCGAAGCGGTGATGGCGACTGGTCTGACTGCGCTCATGATCCTCATATTCCTCGGCAGCTGGCGCAGCACAATCATCATCGGCGTTTCCATACCGCTCTCCATCCTGGGTGCAGTCATCGTGCTCGGATTCCTGGGCGAAACGATCAACATCATGACGTTGGGCGGTCTCGCTCTGGCCGTCGGGGTACTGGTCGACAATGCCACCGTCACCATCGAGAACATGGAACGCCATCTCGAGGAAGGTCATGAGCTGCACACGGCGATCCTGGAAGGGGCGTCTCAGATCGCTGCTCCTTCTCTGGTTGCCACCTTGTGCATCTGCGTCGTTTTCCTGCCGATGTTTTTCCTTAATGGAGTGGCCAAATTCCTGTTCGTGCCGTTGGCTGAAGCGGTGGTCTTTGCCATGCTGTGGTCTTATTTGCTGTCGCGGACACTGGTGGCAACACTCGCCATGTATCTGCTTAAAGCCAAGACGCATACCGATGGACCGTCACGCAACCCCTTAGTACGATCGCAACAGGCCTTTGAACGTGGTTTTAATCGCTTTCGCGAATGGTACGAAAATGCGGTGACAGTACTGGTTGATCGGCGGGTAGTTTTCATTCCGATCTTTTTCATTGCCTGTCTTCTTGCGTTCGTTCTGGTGCCCTGGCTTGGTCAGGATTTCTTTCCTAATACCGACAACGGCCAGATGATCCTTCATATGAGGGCCAGGACCGGCACACGCATCGAAGAAACAGCCAAGCTTGCCGATCAGGTCGAGGATTTCGTGCGGCGTGAAATTCCCGCGACCGAGCTGGACAGCATTCTCGACAACATCGGCTTGCCATACAGCACCATCAACCTGATGCATGCGACGTCCGGCCTGATTGGTGCCGGCGATGCCGATATCATGGTTGCGCTGAAACCGGATCATCATCCGACAGCTGATTACGTGCGCAAACTGCGGCACGATCTTCCTCAGCAATTTCCCGGAAATTCGTTTTATTTCCTGCCGGCCGACATCGTTAGTCAGATCCTGAATTTCGGCATCCCGGCACCTATTGATATTCAGATCAACGGCTCCGACCTGGAAGGCAACCGACAGGTAGCCGACACTATTCTTGACCAGCTTCGTCATGTTCCCGGCATCGCTGACACACGCATCCAACAGGCTTTCGATTATCCAACCTTCGATGTGGCTGTGGACCGCACCAAGGCCGCCCAGAGCGGTTTATCGGAACGCGATGTCGCCAACAGCATGCTCAACGTCCTAAGCGGCAGCTCTCAAGTATCGCCAATGTTCTTTCTCAACTGGCAGAACGGCGTGAACTACAACATGACGACGGAAACACCGCAGTACGATATCCAGTCACGCCAGGACATTCAGAACATTCCGGTCAATACAGCCGGTGGCAAGAGCGACCGAATTCTGGGTGACGTTGCCGGCATCAGTCGCTCGAGTGAAATGCAGGTCATTACGCACTACGACATTCGCAGGACGGTCGATATTTATGCTTCGGTTCAGGATCGCGACTTAGGCGCCGTCGGCAAAGACGTTCAACGCATTGTTGACAACAACAAGAAGCTGCTTCCGAAAGGCAGCTTTATGGTCGTGCGCGGCCAAATAGATACAATGCGCACATCTTATTTAAATCTTCTGCTTGGCTTGGCTTTTTCGATCGTCCTTGTCTACTTGTTGATCGTTGTAAACTTCCAGTCGTGGCTTGATCCCTTCGTCATCATCACCGCGTTGCCGGCAGCGCTGGCAGGCATCGTGCTATTCCTCTTCTTTACCCATACGACGTTGAGCGTACCGGCTCTAATGGGCGCCATCATGTGCATGGGCGTCGCGACGGCGAACAGCATTCTGGTCGTCTCGTTTGCTCGAGACCGGCTCGCTGTGCATGGGGATGTGATCAAGGCCGCAATTGAAGCCGGCACCACTCGGCTTCGCCCTGTCCTGATGACAGCACTTGCGATGATTATCGGCATGATTCCGATGGCTTTGGGATTGGGTGAAGGTGGCGAAGAGAATGCGCCGCTGGGTCGCGCAGTGATCGGAGGGTTGATTGTGGCGACTGTCGCCACGCTGATTTTTGTACCGTCGGTATTCAGCCTGTTGCATCACAAGAAGGCATCCAAGGCGCAAGCATCGGCATAACGGAAAATAGACTAAAAGCTGAGATTTTCATTCGGAGCACCATCATGAAACCCGACAACCACGACGAAGCGGATTTCATGGAACGTCCTCGTTCATCGCGTCAATCCAGACGCGGCGTGATAATCGGGGTCGGCGCTGCTCTCGTATTGGCGGTCGGGATATATCTAGGTATCCACGATCGGGCCAATTCAGAAGCAAAACTCACCGCTGCCACTGAAGATGCAGCGATACCGACAGTCAATGTGATCAATCCAACGGCAGGCGCTCCCAATGAGGAGTTGGTTTTGCCCG
>CAIYRG010000182.1 GCA_903928515.1 uncultured Alphaproteobacteria bacterium
CAGCGCCACAACCCCGCTGCGTTTGCGGTTGTGCGCACATCGTAGCCGGCGCGTCCGAGTGCTTGATTCAGCACCGTGCGAATGGCCGCATCGTCGTCCGCGATGAGGATTGTTCCTTCAGGCATTGTTAGCCTCGGTAATAACGTCATTGTCCGTTCCCATTTGGCCAGCGACCGGTAGCAGCACGCGGAACAGAGTGCGGCGCGGTTGTGATTCGCATTCGATGACGCCTCCGTGATCGCCGACGATCTTGGCAACCAATGCAAGTCCGAGGCCAGCACCGCTGGCTTTCGCCGTGACGAACGGATCGAAGATGTAGGGAAGCAGATCGGGTGGGATGCCGCTGCCGTTGTCGCGGACGATAACTTCCAGCGGAAGGCTTACGCGTTCGCCTGATTGTCCGACCACCGGATTGCTCACACGCACGCCGGGGCGATAGCCGGTGGCGAGAAAAATCTCGCCGCCATCGGCGGGCGCGGCGTCGGACGCGTTGCGCACGATATTCATGAAGGCTTGGATCAGATGATCGCGATCGCCCAGCACCGGCGGCAACGACGGATCGAAGTTCTCGACGATGCGGATGTTGCGCGCGAAGCTCGTCTCCGCCACTTGCCGCACGCGCCCGAGCACTTCGTGAATGTTCACCGGTTTGCGCATCGGCGCCATGGGATCGCCGAACGCTTCCATCCGGTCGATCAGCGCGCGAATGCGATCCGTCTCGTTGCAGATCAAAATCGCCAGCGTGCGATCGTCTTCGCCGACGGATTCTTCCAGCAATTGCGCTGCGCCGCGAATACCGGCCAACGGATTTTTGATTTCATGCGCCAGCACCGCCGCCATGCCGCTCATCGAGCGCGCCGCGCCCCGGTGCAGCATTTGGCGATCAAGCCGTTGCGCCAGTCCACGTTCCTGCAGCAGCACGATCACGGAACCTTCGTGGTCGGGTGCCGGCGAAATCGTGACGTCGGCCACATGCTCGCCGAGCCGTGGCGTGGAGAGATCGACATTGCGCTCGGCGACGGAGGCATTGCGTTCGCGGACCTGGCGGATGAGCTGTAACAGCGGGCTGCCGAAGGGCAGCAGCTTCGCGAGCTTCTGGCCGAGCAGAAGGCCCGAGCCCATATCGAAGAATTGCTCGGCGGCCGGGTTCACATAGATAAGCTCGCCGCCGGCCCCCACGATAAGGATCGGCATCGGCAACGCGCCCGCGATGGTGCTTTGCGGGCCGGCATTTGGATTTTGCTCCGAAGCGCCTCGGTTGGAGGTCATGGTAATGGAGTTCTTCGGCACGCGACGCTCCAGTGCCTATCAATTAGGCATAATCGATCTGTGCCCATAGTATAGGCAGCGCCGCGCATAGCAAGCATTTCTATTGGCGGATTTCGCGGGAATGCCTAGAGCTTGGGTCTTAGTCGCCGAGCCCGGAACCTCCATGCCCAAGACCGTCGCCCTTATCGTCGCTGCCGGACAAGGCCTCAGGGCTCAAACGGCGGCCGCCGGCGCGCCCAAGCAATATGCCGATTTGGCGGGAAAGCCGGTCCTGCGCTGGTCGGTCGAGACCTTGCTGGCGCATCCGGGTATTTCCGGGGTGCGGATCGTCGCCCGGCCTGAAGACGCCGCGCTCTATGAAAAGGCGGTTGCGGGGCTGAACCTGCCTGCAGCCATTCCCGGTGGCGCCACGCGTCAAGATTCGGTGCGGCTGGGCCTTGAAGCTTGCGCGGATGCCAAACCCGATCGCGTGCTCATCCATGACGCGGCGCGTCCATTCCTCTCCCATGCGCTGATCGAACGGATACTTGGCGCGCTCGACACGTCGGACGCGGTTCTCCCGGTGGTGCCGGTGGCCGACACGTTGCGGCGCAAATCTGACCAAGGCTATGAGATCGTGAAGCGCGATGATCTTTCGCGGGCGCAGACGCCGCAAGGTTTCCGCTTCGACGCCATTGTTGAGGCGCATAATCGCTTCGCTTCGGAAAGCGTCACCGACGATATCGCGCTGGCCGAACGCGCCGGGCTGTCGCTCGCACTGGTTCAGGGCGAAGAGATCAATTTCAAACTCACCACGCCGGAAGATTTTTCGCTGGGACATAAAATCGCGATGGGCACATACGCCGATATCCGCACGGGCACAGGCATCGACGCACATCAATTCACCGCGGGCGATCATGTTTGGTTGTGCGGCATCAAGGTGGCGCACGATCATGGGCTTGAGGGCCATTCGGATGCCGATTGCGGCTTGCACGCGCTGACCGATGCTATTTTAGGCGCGATTTCCGATGCCGATATCGGCCAGCATTTTGGGCCAACCGATCCGCGCTGGAAAGGCGCGCCGTCGCATTTGTTTTTGGCGCATGCGGCGTCGCTGGTGCGTGAGCGCGGCGGCGTCATCTCGCATGTCGATGTCACGCTCATCTGCGAGCGCCCGAAAGTGGCGCCGCATCGTGACGCCATGCGCGCCCGCATCGCGGAAATTCTCGGGCTCGATATTGGCCGCGTGAGCGTGAAGGCTACGACGACCGACAGCATGGGCTTCACCGGTCGGCGTGAAGGCATGGCCGCGCAAGCCGTGGCCACCGTGAGGCTGCCCTGATGGAGCGCGTCGCTGCCGCACTCGCCAGTGTTTTCGGTGTGGGCCGCCTGCCCGCCTCCGGCACGGCGGCCTCGGCTGTGGCACTTCCCATCGGTTGGGCCATCGCGCTGCTCGGCGGCTGGCAGGCCATTCTGATTGCGGGCATCGCCGCATCGCTCATCGGCATCTGGGCGTGTGGCGTGCATGCGCGGAGCTTGGGCATCGAAGACCCCTCCGAATGCGTGCTGGATGAGGTCGCGGGCCAATGGCTGGCGCTGCTGCCGATGGGCATCTTCCGTGACAGCTTCGACTGGCGCGCGCTGCTCACTTGCTTCGTGCTGTTTCGATTGTTCGATATCTTCAAGCCGTGGCCGATCTACAAACTTGAGCAATGGCACGGCGGCCTGGGCATCATGGCCGATGACATTGCGGCGGGATTGTTCAGTGCGCTCCTGGTTTGTGCGGCGCTTTATTTCGGGTGGCTCTGATGTTTCCGAAAGTGCTCATCGATCTCGCAACCGATGTTCTCGCCAAAGCGCGCGCCAAACATATGCTGATCGCCACAGCCGAAAGCTGCACCGGCGGATTGATCG
>CAIYRG010000183.1 GCA_903928515.1 uncultured Alphaproteobacteria bacterium
AGCGCGCTGTTGCGCCATTGCAGAACGCGCACCGGATCGTAGCGATGGTTCTCGACCTGGCTCACCAGATCGGCGTCGAGCGCTTCGGCATCGGTTGTCACGCCGAACGTGCCGTCATTCATGTATCGCCCGGCGCGCCCTGCGATCTGGCCGACTTCATCGGCGCGCAACGGGCGCACCATCGCGCCGTCGAATTTCTCCATCGCCGCGAAGGCGACATGATCGACATCCATGTTGATGCCCATGCCGATCGCATCGGTGGCGACGAGAAAATCCACTTCGCCGGATTGATATAGAGCCACCTGCGCGTTGCGCGTGCGGGGCGACAGCGCGCCCATCACCACGGCCGCACCGCCGCGTTGCGCGCGCACCAGATCGGCGATTCCGTACACATCGTTCGACGAGAACGCGACAACCGCCGAGCGGCGGGGCAGGCGTGTCAGCTTGCGCGGGCCCGTGTAGGCGAGATCGGAAAAGCGCGGGCGGACGATGAACACAGCATTCGGCGCGACGCGCTGTATCGCGCCGCGCATGGTGCCAGCGCCCAAGAACATCGTCTCTTCAAGCCCTCGCGCATGCAGCAACCGGTCGGTGAACACATGACCGCGTTCGGGATCGGCGCAGAGTTGAATTTCGTCGATGGCGAGGAAGGCGACCGGAATGTCCACCGGCATCGCTTCTACGGTGCAGATGAAGAAGCGCGGATGCGCCGGCACGATGCGCTCTTCGCCGGTGATGAGCGCCACGTCGGCCGGGCTCTTGAGGCGAATGACCTTGTCGTAGACCTCACGCGCGAGCAGGCGCAGCGGCAGGCCGATCATGCCGGATTTGTGCGCCAGCATCCGCTCGATGGCGAAATGCGTCTTGCCGGTGTTGGTGGGGCCGAGCACCGCCGTGATGCGGCTCATCGATTGCGGTTCGTGGCGCGAGCGCCGGTCGAACTCGGGCCTGTCGGTATGGGATCGGTTTTGGGATTTGTGCCGCGGGCGATCGTTACTCATCGTAGGCCAAGCCTCGCAGCTTCCGGGACGCGATTTCAATGCGCTATTCGAACATGAGCGACTACGCGGACATAAGGCCCCGGAGCCCAAATGCCTATGCCTAAGCAATGCGCCACACAGGAATGAACCCGCAACCCAGCATGGCAGACGGGAGAAAAGGGCGGGTCTAGGAGATGTGAGCGGCGGCCCGGAGGCACGCACAAGCTGGCAAAAATCCAAGGAACATCAGTGGAACGGAGCGTGTCCGAATCACCAACCCGCCAAGCCATCAGCTTTTGTTCTCATACAATATATCGGAGAGCAAGTGGAGCCACAAGCTAGGGCTAGATGTATCCACAGAATCAGAGGCTGTGCATAACCATTAAGCATCGGGCGGTTGAATTGGCAGGGACTTCTCGCGTTCGGGCGTCGCCGGCATCCGGTTGGCCAAGGCTTGGTCTATTTCATCCAAGGTTCTGTGAAGCTCAGCAGTGCCTCGCCAAGCATGGGAACTTTTACGGTTTGGGAAGCTTGCCGGGTTAGCATGGGCAATACCTGAACATTTTAGCCCCGGACGGTAAGACATGAATCTCTATGCGCCCAACGTTTGGCTTTTCATCGCAACAGCAATCTTGGCGATCCTCGGCATCACGGAATACCTGTCCATCGCACCCCAGATTCCGGGTCTTTCCCCCGCGAAGGACACTTGGCTGATCTTTCTCGCGTGGTTTTTGCTGGCGGTTGGTTCGGTTCTGCCGACGAAGCGCTAGCAATTCCCTGAGCCATTCCGGCCTCGCCGCTTCTTCTCAATAAGGGATGCGGCGCGGGCCTTCCCACCGTTGCTGCCAAGCGTGGCGGCGGACTTGGGCGGCGTTGCCGATGACCTCGGCGAGGCGCTTCTTGCGTTCAGGCGTCGCTGGCGTCCACTTGGGCCAATGCTTGGTCTATTTCAGCCAGCGTGCTGCGAAGCCTGGCGACGCCCCCTGGGTATCCATCATAGAATCTGACGGGATTTTGCAGAATCTCTATCTGCCGCATCACACGTTCGCGTGAGGCGATCAAATCATCCCGAAGTTTCAGATCGCCTTTGGGCACGCACCCGTTATCCGCTCGCGCAGCCGCTTTCACTGCACCGTCTTCGGCAACTCCGCGCGCTTGTCGGCGCTCAGCGCACCGCCATCGACACGCACCTTGGAAGCCACTGCCGCAACAACGCCGAAATCGGTGTTGGCCCACAGCCGCACGGGAACAACATAACGCTGTGACGGATCGGTCTTGCTCGGCGTGCTCACCATCCAGGCAAACATCTGCGGCAGCTTTTTGCTCTCATCGAGCACCGTCTGTTTGTAACCCGCGATCTCGACATATTTGATTTCGCACAACAGTGCAGGGCCGGCGTAGATGCCGTTATCCAGCTTCACATCGACATTTTTGACGAAGGTGAAATTCACGTCGTAGCGCCGCCGCCCGTCATACACGCGCGCGCTGCTGCCGCACGGAGCCGCAGCCGTGGCTGTCATTCCGGTTGCGACGCTCAGCACCGCACTTGAAGGATCGAGTGAGCCCTTCTTGTTGTCTTCGGTGATCGGCTTGTCTTTTTTGCTATAGGCCGGAACGGCGTCCACGACGGATTTTCCATCCGCGCCGAATTTGATCGCCACCTTCTGCACTTTGGTTTTGTCGCTATGGGTCGAGGTGGAATCGTATTCGCTGGGCTGGATGCGAGTCCCTGCGAAGGAGCCGGTCGATGACGTTTGGATGCTCGATTGCCAGAAGCGGTTCACAACCCCTGTTGTCTCGAGTGAACTCACGATCTTGTAGCTGCCGCCCTGGATGCGCGCGGAGAGATCGACTTTGCCCAGCGTCACCCCGCCCGCATAGACGTCGTAGCTCGCATCCACCGAGCGGGCCGGGCCGCTGCCTGTATCCGGCCCGTCGCTGTCACCGCCGGCCGCCAGGGCAGGCAGGGTGCCCATAAGAGCAATGGCCAGGGCCAGGGGAACTTTGCGGACGATTCGGGCGAGGGTCATAGCGATGGTCCTTGATTGGGCTCTTCAGGCTTATCAAAGCCTGCCTGAACCGGAGATAAACGCGCGATATGGCCAAAAATTGTCATCCAGCCCGGCTTTAGGCCCAAAAACCTTGACGATGCGGGGCCCCTCGCATATGAGGGCGCCTCTTCGAGGCCAACCAGGAATCCGTATTATGTCCCGCCGCTGCGAATTGACAGGCAAAGGTGTTCTTTCCGGAAACCGGGTAAGCCACGCCAACAACAAGACGAAGCGGGTTTTCCGCCCGAATTTGCAGGTGATTTCGCTTCTGAGCGAAACCTTGGGCATGACCGTGAAGCTGAAGATCAGCATGAACGCGTTGAAGACAGTCGACAAAAATGGCGGCATCGACACGTTCCTGGCCAAGGCGAAGGATGCGGTGTTGTCGCAGCGCGCCCTGCGCCTGAAGCGCCAGATCGCCAAGAAGCAGGCGAAGGCCGCTGAAGCCGCCGCTTAAAGCGCGTCTTCGTCTCTCACAATCCGAAACCTCGTTAACCGCCGTTCGCGCGGCCCCATGCGGCTGAGTCCATAACGGCGGCGCCATCGTGACCGTCATCAAAGGGCGGCACGGCGTCTGCATGATCCCTCCCCATTGGTTCAAAACGTGTCAGCCGGGTTTTCCGGCGGGTGGGGTGGCGTGCATCTTGATTCGGAAGATGATCGGTTTCGTATCAAAGGAAATTCCGATCCTTTATGGCGCGCCTATGCTCCGGAACCGGTGAGTGGTGCCGGTGGAAAGAGCTTTTTCCTGTCCAGCCATGGCACAACCATGCCGCAGGCCAAGCGGCCGCCCAACCCCTGGCTCACCGCGCTGCATATCGCGGGCAGCCTGATTCTGCCGGTGATCGGCCTGACGGTGGCGCTGTGTGCCGCGTGGCTCTATCGCGACGCCCCCATCGATTTCCTCGATGGCGTCTTCAAGCTGTTGCCGCCCGTCAGCTCCTGGCTCACCTGGGGCTATCTGCTCATCGGGGCGACCTATTTCCCGATCCACCTCACCAACCGCCGTTACGGTCCGGGCATCGCGCTCGGGCAGATCGCGGTCGTGTGGCTTATCGTGGGCGCGCTGCTCGCGGCTCTGCATTGGCAGCCCGATCTCGTGCCGTTCCCGATTCAGCTGCCCGAGTTTCGTCCCACGGCTGGCCTTTGCTTTGCGCTGCTGTTCTCGCAAGTGATGGCCGCTGTCTTCTTCGACAGCGCGCGTGGTGTGCACTGGTGGCAGGCGCCGCTGTTCGGCTCGTTCTGGTCGTCCTTCGCGTTCATCTTGCTGTTCTACCCGGTGTCCTATGCGGGCACGAATATCGCGCTGCTCTCGCGCATGGCCGTGGAGTTCGGTGTTCTCGCGACCGTCGGCGTGTTGCTGCTGATTCCGTATTGGCTCTGCCGTTCGCTGGTGCGGCCGCTGCCCGGTTATGGGGGCTACTGAGCTTCGTTGCGTAAGGCTTCATAGCGGCGGCCTTGCGCCGCTGCGATAAAGCCCCAACCCGCCGAACAGAAAATGCCAAGTGTCACGACACCGGCGAGGCCAAAGCCCGCCATGCGCACACCCGCTTGCAGCCAGGCGGCAGTCACGTCGCCAAAGCGATAGACCACCGTGTCGATCACATTCTTCGCTTTGTATTTGCTTTGCTGGTCCACCACCGTGAACAGGATCTCGCGGCTGGGCCGCGCGATGGCGTATTGCGACACGCGCTGAATGCCGCGCGCCGTCTGTACCAGAAACAGTGTGGGCGAAAACGCCATCACCACGAAACACACGAACATCAACACGGGGCTCAACACCAAGCCCGCTGTCACGCCGAAGCGCTGCACCAAGCGTCCTGAGCCGAAGATAAGAATGGCGGCCGATGCCAAATTCACCAGCAAATCGATGTCGGCGAAGGCCTGCGTGCGGCTGTCCACGCCTGTGTAGGCTTTCGCGATATAATCGGTTTGCAGGAAGTAGACGATGGTGGCCACCCACGTCATCAGCAGCATGAACATGGCTTGACCGGTAAGAAAGCGCGAAGCGAACAGCAGCTTGAATCCGCGAAACGGATTTCCCGGCAGTGCGTGATCCAGTGTTGTCTTCTGGGCTTCATCGCTGAGCTTGCGGAATTTCGCCTTCTCCGCGACGAGGCTGTAGATGAACGCGATCACCAGCAGAAATCCCGCCGCCGCGATCAGCAACAATCCGCCGGGGCCTATCACCGTGACGAGCGAGGTGGTGATGATCGGCCCCGCGATGGCGCCGGTGCTGCCGCCCGCGGCGATGAAGGCGAACAACCGCGTCGCTTGATGGTCGGAAAAAATATCCGCCATGAAGGTCCAGAACACGGAGATGATGAACAGGTTCATCACGCTGAACCACCAGAAATAGGCGGCCGCTACCCAGCGGTTCTGCGGACCCGTCTCGAACAGCAGATAGAACAGCAAGATGTTCGCGAACCAGAACCAGAAAAGTCCGGGCAAGAATTTCGTCAATTTCGTGCGCGCAGCGACCGCCGAGAACAAAGGCGCGCACAGGAACGTGAACACGAAAGTGCCGGTGTAGAGGTTCTGTAATTGGTCCGCGCCGAACACCGTCGCCATCGTGTCGCGCAACGGGCGCAGGATGTAATAGCTGCCCAGCAGCACAAAATTGCAGGCGAAGGCGAGGGCGACCGCCTTGATCTCGTGCGGCTCGATATCCACCACGAGATTGAGGATGCGCGCGAAGGGTGGGGCGGTTCGGCTCATGGCCCTGACTAGCACGATTTGGAGGCGTTAAACCGCCGTGCCGATGGCGTAATTTCGCAACTCCGGGCCTCCCGCATGGCCGTGTTCTTGACTATACATGCGCCAGCCAAAGGGCCGGAACCAGCCGGACCATCGCCTAGGGGGAATATATGTTCGCGCGCCTTTTGAAGACCGTCGCCAAAGTCGAGCCGCACGAGACCAAGGCCGTCCTGATCGGCTTCGTCTATTTCTTCTTTCTGATGGCGAGCTATTTCATCTTGCGCCCGCTTCGCGACACGATGGGCACGGTCTACGGCGTCGATCATCTGCAGGAGCTGTTCACCGGCACCTTCATCGTCAGCTTCATCGTTGCGCCGATCTATGCGGGCCTCGCCTCGCGCATCCGCTTGGCGACGTTCCTGCCCTGGGTTTACGGCTTCATTGCGCTCACCATGGTCGGCTTCTATTTCGCGTTTCAGGCCGATTCCGAGAACCGCTGGATCGCGGCGGCGTTCTACGTCTGGCTCTCGACCTTCAACCTGCTCACCATCTCGGTGTTCTGGTCGATGATGGCCGACATCTTTTCCAAGCCGCAGGCCAAGCGCCTGTTCGGCTTTATCGCGGCGGGCGGCACGGTCGGCACCATCGTGGCGCCGCTGTTCGTGACCACCTTTGTCGGCGTGATCGGCACCAACAATTTGTTGCTCATCTCGGCGGCGGGTTTCGCCATCACCGGTTTCCTCGTGCGCGTTTTGGAAGCGGAGAAGCGCAAATTCGTCGCGCTTGATGCGGACGCGCAGAAGACGAGCATGGACCGCTCGCTTGGCGGCAATCCGTTCGACGGCTTCGTGCTGCTCTTCAAGTCGCCGTATCTTTTGATGATCGCGCTGTTCCTGTTGCTGATGACGTGGATTTCCACGGTCATCTACTTCCAGCTCGGCGATCTCATCAGCCACGAATTCGCCTCCAAGGCGGATCGTACCCAGGCCTACGCGACTATCGACTTGGCCGTGAATAGTGCTGCGGTTTTTATCCAGCTTTTCGGCACAGGCCGCTTCATCCAGCGCTTCGGCGTCACCACAGGCTTGCTGCTCAATCCCGTCATCATGGTGGTGGCGTTCCTGGCGGTGGCATTCTCGCCGGTGCTGATGGTGCTGGGCGGCATCCAAGTTGTGCGCCGGGTGGCGGAATATGCGGTGGCCAAGCCTTCGCGCGACATGCTGTTCACTGCCGTCGATCAGCAGGCGAAATACAAAGCCAAGAACGTGATCGACACGGTGGTCTATCGCTTCGGTGATCTCACCTCATCCTGGATTTCGCATTTGATCTTGCCGTTCGGCGTCGTCGGGCTCGCCGTCTTTGGCATCGTCATCGCGATCTTCTGGTTCCCGATCGCGTACATTCTGGGCAAGAAATACGAAAGCGCACGCGGCGAGATCGACACAGACGGCAAGGATGCTGTGGCGGGCCACTGACCCCTTGCTGTCACGGCCCGCAACAGCGGGCCGCCCAAATGGGCAGAGAGAGCAATATCGCAAGCGAAGACGCGTCGGTTGGATGGCCCGCGTTAGCGGGCCATGACAGCGGTGCGGGTGGATAGAGCAGCGCTACTTCACGCCCAATGCCGTCTTCACGTCGCTCGCCGGAAACGCCTTGCCATAAATGGGCGTACCGGGATCAAAGATTTTGGCGGTCGATACATCGCCCACGACCACCGGCTCGAAGCCCGCATCGCGCACCAACTGGCTCGCCACATCGAGCGCGCCTTTGTCGTTCGATGCCAACGGCACACCGACCAATTCACCCGAGCGATGCGCTTCGCTGTTCAGCCCCATGAAATTCACGGTGTTGAAGGCACGCACCCATCGCGTGCCGGGCAGGAATACGGGATCGGTGACGCCCGTACCTTTTTCGATGGCCTCTCTCGCCATGTCGCCGTCGCGACGCTCCGACGGGTTGCAGGTGTCGAGCACGACCTTGCCCTTCAACTCGGCGGCGTAATCCACGCCGATCTGCGGCAGCGCCTTGAACGGCACGGAGATGAGCACGACCTCGCCGAACGCGGCGGCTTCTTTCGCGCTGCCCGCTTTCACGCCATGGCCGATCTTCGCCGCCAGCGTCTTCATCTCGTCCAAGTTCTGTGACGAGACCATCACCTGATGTCCGGCGTTCGCCCAATATTCGGCAAGCTTGCCGCCGATGCGGCCCGACCCGATGATGCCGATCTTCAGGCTCTTTGCGGCTGCAAATGCTTTCCACGGAGCGTTGACGGCCGCGAATGCAAACAATGCAGCTCCGCCCAATAGAATGCTGCGGCGGTTAAGCGCGAAGGTTTGATCCAGTGTCATTGTCCACCCCGAGTTGGCCGCGCTTGCAAGCGCGCACTATTTTGGAATTGCCGCGATCCTATCGCCGGGGCCGAAGCCTCACAATGCGGCGTTCGCCTAGTGCCGCCCGTAGCGTAAGCCCTATTTTTCGCTATGATCCGCCCGCCCACGGGGCTCGCGCCTATAAGAAAACGCATCGTAGGGAAGGGTTTAGGGATGTCTCTCTCGCGCCGTCATGTTCTTCGAAGCACCGCAGCGGTAGGGCTGGTCGGGGCCACGCCCGAATTTGTGCGCCGCGCGATCGCGGCCGAAACCTCCATTGCCACCCGCGCCATTCCCTCGACCGACGAAAAGCTTCCCGTGATCGGCCTCGGCACCTACGTCGTGCTCGATTACAAAGATGATGCCGCGAAGGCGACCGCGACGCAGAACGTCATCACGACGATGGTGGCGAACGGTGCCAGTCTGATCGACACCGCGCCGAGCTACGATCTCGGTCCGCATTCGATGACCGGCTATGGCCACAGCCAAGCCAATGTTGGCGCAGCCGCTGCCGCCACCGGCGCGCGCGCCAAGCTGTTCATCGCCACCAAGGTTTGGACGCAAGACGATCTGGAATTGAAAAAGAAGACCCTCGCGCAATCGCTGGAAGAGCTGCGCATGGACAAAGTGGATCTCATCCAGTTCCACGTCACCATGGGGCCGAACATGGATTGGAGCCTGCTCAAAGAGTTCAAAGCACAGGGCCATTGCCGTTACACAGGCTTCACCAACAGCCGCGTCACCAGCCATGCCGACACGATCACGATCCTGAAGCGCGACAAGCCGGATTTTGTGCAGATCGATTATTCGCTGGATGATCGCGATGCCGAAGACGGTCTGCTTCCTGCTGCGCACGATTCCGGCACAGCGGTGCTGATCAACGTGCCGTTTGGCCATGGCCGCCTGTTCAAGAAGACGGCAGGCAAACCATTGCCGGATTTCGCCAAGGACATCGGCGCGGCCACCTGGGCGCAGATTTTCTTGAAATATATCGTCAGCCACCCGGCGGTGACGGCCGTTATCCCAGCGACGAACGATCCGCTGCACATGCAGGACAATTTGGATGCCGGAAAAGGCCCACTTCCCGATGAGGCGCTGCGCAAGAAGATCGCCTCATACTGGGACGCGATGCCGGATTGACGGCTGAATAAGGACGCGACGAAATGGATCCAAAGCGACGTGAGACAGAAAACGGACTTCCTGTCGTAACACCGTCTGGATGTTTGTCGCTTGGCGTGGCTTTTATCATCACGCTGATAGCGCTGCTCGCTCTTATGCTAGGGGCAGTCATTCGGGCAGGCTAAAGACAATTACGTTCCGCGTCCTAAGCCGCGCGGCGGCCGCGTTTGCCGCCCGGACCATCTTCGGCAAACAGGCTGATGAGCTGTTCGGTCATCGCGCCGCCCAATTGCTCGGCGTCCAGGATCGTCACCGCGCGCTTGTAGTAACGCGTCACGTCATGGCCGATGCCGATGGCGGAGAGTTCGACCGGCGATTTGTTTTCGATCTCGCCGATCACCTGGCGCAGATGGCGTTCGAGATAATTCCCCGAATTCACCGACAGCGTGGAATCGTCCACCGGCGCGCCGTCGGAAATCACCATCAGAATGCGCCGCTGCTCGGGCCGCCCGATCATCCGGCTGTGGGCCCACATCAGGGCCTCACCATCGATATTCTCCTTGAGCAGGCCTTCGCGCATCATAAGCCCAAGATTGCGCCGCGCGCGCCGCCACGGCTGATCGGCAGCCTTGTAGATGATGTGGCGCAGATCGTTCAGGCGGCCGGGTTGCACCGGCTTGCCGCCCGCGAACCAGCGTTCGCGCGACTGGCCGCCTTTCCAGGCGCGCGTGGTGAAGCCGAGCACTTCCACCTTCACCGCGCAGCGTTCCAGCGTGCGCGCCAGAATGTCGGCGCACATCGCGGCCACCATGATCGGCCGCCCGCGCATCGAACCGGAATTGTCGATCAGCAGCGTTACCACCGTGTCGCGGAACGTCGTGTCGCGTTCGCGCTTGAAGGTGAGCGCGTGGTACGGGTCCATGATTATGCGGGGCAGGCGGGCAGTATCGAGCA
>CAIYRG010000184.1 GCA_903928515.1 uncultured Alphaproteobacteria bacterium
ATCATCGAGATTCCATCGGGCAAGTCGCTCAAGAAAATCCACCACTTGTTCGAAGGCCAGGTCTACGTCGTCGAGGGCAACGGCCATACGGTGATTGAGCAGCCGGGCTATCCGGCGCTGACCGTAAGCTGGCAGAAGGGCAGTTTCTTCTCGCCGCCGGTCAACACCCACTATCAGCACTTCAACCGCAACAAAGACCGCCCGGCACGCTTGCTGGTCGTCAACAATGCACCTCTGGTGATGAGCCTGTTCCACGATGAGCGGTTCGTGTTCAACGATTCTTATGTGTTCGACAAGCGCTTCAAGGGCGAGGCCGATTACTTCGAGCGTCCCGCCAAGTATCTCGGCAGCCGGCTGTCGCAGATCAACTACATCCGCGATCTCTCCAAGCTCGATCTCTACAACTGGGACGCGCGGGGCAAGGGCGCCAAGACGACGTTCCTGTCATTGTCCGACAACACGCTCGCGGCGCACGTCTCCTCGTTCGATGTTGGCACTTACAAGAAGGGCCACCGTCATGGCGCAGGCGCGCACGTGGTGATGCTGGACGGCGAAGGTTATTCGCTGCTGTGGAAGGACGGCGAGCCGCGCCAGCGGGTCGATTGGCGGGCCGGAACGATGTTCGCGCCGCCCGAGTGGTGCTGGCATCAGCACTTCAACACCGGTGGCGAGCCTGCGCGTTACTTCGCAGTTCGCAACAACAACCCGGAACACCCGCTACGCATGGGCATGCCGACGTTCCGCACGGCAGGTGCCTCGCAATTCGGTGCGTTCCAGATCGAGTTCGAGCAGGAAGATCCGGTGATCTACGAGGATTACGCCCGCGAGCTGGCAAAGAACGGCGTCGCAATCCGCCAGGAACGCCCGGTCTACGCCGCTAAAGCTTAGGCGACCGGCGCGGGAGACAGCCCGACCGATTCAAGAAACCGGAACGTCTTCGCCCAGGAGTCGCCGGTCGCCGCCAACTCGGCGGGCGGCAGGCCGTGGTCGGGATTCTGAAAGCCGTGGCCGACGTCGGGATAGCGGTGGAATGTGTGGACGACGCCGTGCTTGGTCAACTCGGCATCGATGACGTTGACCTGCTCCGGCGAGGGATTGGTGTCCTTGTCGCCGAAGAAGCCGATCACCGGGCAACGAATCCCGCTCAAAGTGTCGAGCGGCGTCTTGGCTTCGTTGCCCCAGGAGACGTGACAGCCGCCGCCGTAGAAAACAACTGCGGCACGAAAGACCGGCAAACGCCCAGCGCCAAGCAGCGTCATGCGCCCGCCCATGCAGTGGCCTAGGATGATGAGGCGATCGTTATCGACGTCGGGCCGTGCCTTTAGCACCTCGATGGTGGCGGCCATGTCGGCGACCACTTCCGAATCCTTGAAGTATTGCTTGCGGTCTTCCATGCGGATGTCGCGCGAGGTGCGGTGCGAGACGTCCGGCGTGGCGACGACGTAGCCCGCGGCGCTGAGGCGGACCAGCAGCGAGTGGGTGAACTTGTCGAAGCCGCCGCGGTGATACATCAAGAGGATCGCGGGACCGGGGCTCTTGCGCGCCGGGGCCTCGATCAGAATGTCCATCGG